>NZ_JBNRJY010000209.1:0-3014 GCF_059414725.1 Wolbachia endosymbiont of Tuta absoluta | reverse complement strand
TAAAGGATTAGACGGAGCCATGGGAATAAAAGGTGATATGGGTGAGAAAGGAGAACCAGGTGCAAATGGATTGCAAGGTCCAGAAGGTCCTAAGGGAGAGCCAGGTATGAGGGGCTTCAATGGTACACAAGGTCTTACAGGTAACAAGGGTGAGCCGGGTATAGAAGGATTAAAAGGAGATATAGGACCTCAAGGTATAAAAGGTGAGCCAGGTATAAATGGAACAAAGGGAGATATTGGTCCTAAAGGATTAGACGGAGCCATGGGAATAAAAGGTGATATGGGTGAGAAAGGAGAGATAGGTTCTAAAGGTGACAAAGGAGAACCAGGTGCGAATGGGTTGCAAGGACCTAAGGGAGAGATAGGTTTGCAAGGACCTAAAGGTCAAGTTGGTAGATCTGGTCTTAAGGGTATGCCAGGTCCACAAGGTCCAAAAGGAGATACCGGAGCTCCAGGTGCGAATGGATTGCCAGGTTCCAAGGGAGAAGATGGAATAGGTGCTACATTAGCTGATCAGTTTTTACGTGAGATAAGAAAAGCAAAAAATGAAACTCTGGATGCTAAAAAAGCAGCAGAGGCAGCTAAAAATGCTTCAGAAGGTTTTGCCAAACAAGCTAAAGATACGGAAGATAAGGTTAAAATACTACACAATCAAACAGTGAATCTTACAGGAGAAGCTGAAGATTCTGCTGATCAAGCACTTCAATCCGCAGAAAATGCGGAAGCATTGCATAGTAGCGTAAGAGATATGTTTTGTACAACAAATCCTGCAGATCAAGTTTGTAGTGCACGCAGAAGAAGGAGGGAAACTAAAAAATCATCAGTGACAAGCGGAGCAAGCAGACCAACTTCATTTATATCTCAAGTAATAAATTTCTTTTACCCTGCGGTAGGACAGGACAAATATAAAGTAAAAAATGAAATAGAGGAGCTTAATCGAGTGACAAAAATAATAGATGCAGTAGATATTGTAAAAAAATTTGAAGAAGTATTAGGAGAAACAGCTGTGAAATGCGGCATTTCAAAGAAAAGTCTAAATTTTAATCCAGTAGAACTGCAGTCAACCATTATCAATAAGTCATTACTTAATGATGAAAATCATAATGAGTTGTTGAAGTTCTTGTGTGTAGCTGCGAAAAAATCATTACCTGATTACAAACAAACTAGTAAATGTTTGGCTACTTTCAAAGATCATATGGAAAAAAGATTAAATGAGCAGCAAAGAGCTTTCGTTAATACTGAAAAAATAGTGGCAGATAATGAGCAGCCAAGGAGTTTTATGAGTTATGTCTCTCCTCCTAGTAGCCTAAGTGCCATTAATCAGCAAGTTGTTGGTTATTTAAGGTAATATCATGGAAAAACATATATTTAAAATAGAGGATAAAAATCCGCTCTATAAAAAATTGATTAAACTTCCTGCTGAATATTATATATTAAACAAAAATAGTAAGGTTATCAATTCACATATTGGTACAATTAAAGTAGAGAATATTAATGGTTTGAAGTTAAAGAAGCAGGGAGATAAAATATCTTTATATGAAGGAAACTTACCCCTGCAGGCAGAAAGATCTGATGAAAGTGGAAACTCTATTAAAGAGGATCTTATTGTAGAACAAGAAGCTATAATAAGTACAAATAGAAACAATATTATAGAAAAGCTTGAATCAAAACCTATCTTGATTTCGCTTTACAACATAAAAGATAGTCCTAACTTTGGCCTCAAATTGTCTGGTAGAGATATAACTGGAGTACTCAATTTTATCAATTTTAACGATGAAAATGACCCAGTACTACAAAAAATTCAAGAAGAAAAAGGTGGACTTTATTTTACAATAGAAGGTGATTATATCTATATATCAGATGAAGAAGGAAAATGTCTTCCAGTATGTGAAGATGGTAGTTGCTATAAGTATCAATACACAAAAAATGAGCATGTTATATTAGAAATTAGTGAGATATCAACAATAATAAAAAACTTAACTAAAACTGAGCAATGCAGTGCACCAGCTAAAGCAGGGCAGGATTTTACTTTGCAAAAGGGAAAAGAATTATCGGATAATATCTATCAAGCAGATATCATGTTAAACGGTAAGCTTGTAGCTACTTTACCAAAAATAGGTTACTGCATGCTTGATGACCAATTGGTCATACATAATCACGTTACAGAAGAAGAGATAAAAATTCCTAGAAACTTTCATTATCTTAAAGTCGTTAAGTCTAGTAATAATGATGATTATAAATTAACATTTTGTAATTTCTTAGGTAATGAGTTTTTTGAACATAAAAAGTATGATTCTCAATACTCAAATGTTCCAGATGAATACCAGTATACAAGTTTAAACTATATGAAAAAGGGATATAAGCCAAATTTCTGCAAGTTGCTTAACGATAAACCATCTTTTTTTATTGCAAAAGGAACTACTAATCAAGATTCTTCAGGCCACTGCCCAGCTGATGTATTTGAATTAACAAAAAGTGAGAAAATGGCTACATTAATTGATCAATTTGGCTTTTTCAATAAAGAGGGTAAGTTTCAATATTGTGATTACCATACAAAAGCAGATTACGATGTTTATGATTCTTATAAAATTAATAAAGAGTACAAAACAACAGATGAATTTCTCTTCAATGATGACATAGTTCTTTATACTATTCCAGAGCTATCTTAACCACGCACAAAGTATATTATAATTGCTTTTTAAAAGTGAATTTAGTAGAATTCAAAGAAGTGTAAGGGTATATTTTTTTAGTATTTAATCTAAATAAAATTGTTCTCAGTTTAAAATCGATATAAGACAGTAAGATGAAAAAAATTGAAATCTCAGAATTACTCAAAAGAATTGCTATCTGTTTACTATGCATAGCAATTATGGTCTCTATTGCTCTTTTGTTTGCCTATATGCATACAATGTTTCTCAGTAAAGGATATGAGCTGGCTGCACATTATATTAGCGAAGCTATGCCTTCTGTGTTACTCACTGTTTTCTTTTTTATCGCTTGGTTTATATATGATC
>NZ_JBNRJY010000208.1:0-1032 GCF_059414725.1 Wolbachia endosymbiont of Tuta absoluta | reverse complement strand
CACACCATTAACACTCGAAACCCTCGAGTCCGTTAGTCCGTTAGAAATAATGGCATAGTGATGGTAAAACATATGATAAAAAAAACATTATTATCCAGCATATTCAAACAACATTGTTGTTTGTTGTTCACTCAGCTAAATCACCTTTAACCGCCGTGGTCATCATCATCATACTGAACAACTTTTGTTTTGGAACCATGCCTGTATCTCTAATAGTTTAGCTGGGCACCTGGTGGTACACCTGGTGGTCTACATCTATACTCCAGACCCTCGAATGGTGATAAAAAAGTAGCCTATGTCCGTTCTCGGTATGCTAGCAATCTCTGTGCCAAGTTTCATGAAGATCGATCAGGAGCTAAATGAGATTTTTATACAAAAATGCAAGTGCAGGGATTTCATGCATTGTCCCGGCGGCTGGAATATTCCGGGCGGTGTCTCTGCCCGAGATCGATCTACACATTGGGTACCTACGTATTTCACATACAAGTGTCCAGCATATTTTTTAGTAAAAATTGTATTAAGCGTTATAACATGTGAGATTTGTAGTTGTATTTTGTATTTGTATTTAAGACAAAATCTTTAAAACTACAAAACATGCTCTACTATTAATAGAGTTTATCTGCAAAATAATCATGGCAGTGTTTTTTATTTGCATGAGGTCTAACAACGAAGGTATTCCTGTCTGTGCTTGGCTAACATTAGACAGTATGTCTAACATTAGACAGTTGTGGCTATTGAAGTTGAAAATTTTGATAAACCAATAAACAATCAATAAATAAATAAAGATAAACACGGACAATTACTAGGCAGCAGCGTAATTCACTACTTTAGGACTGAAAAAGCACTGATACTTCACTATAAACTTACTGTAACGTAGCTGTGCCTTCGACATCGTTTGCGTGGTGTAGGTACTGATCGATCTGCTGTAGAAATGTATTTTTGACCTGTAACTTTTCTAATAAGCACATCAAGTAACATGATTGTGCCGTTTATATCTACTGGTGAATCAACTTGTGAGATTGGACTTGTAGT
>NZ_JBNRJY010000207.1:0-275 GCF_059414725.1 Wolbachia endosymbiont of Tuta absoluta | reverse complement strand
ATCCCATACGTTAGCCACGAATATGCATATGCGTAATAAGTCGAAAGTGCGGCTTGTAAATCCGTAGATCGATCCGGTAAGTTTAGTGAAAGAGACAATGGTTGGTAAAAATTATGATTTTAGGGTTCCGTTGCTTAAAAGGAAAAGAACGGAACCCTTATAGGATCGATCGTTCAGGACGCAGAGACCAAAGCTGCCATAAGGAACATAGTTGAAGAGGAAGAAGAGCTGAACTACGCGAAAAGGATGTCCAGACAATGGGTGGCGGACCTGAA
>NZ_JBNRJY010000206.1:0-373 GCF_059414725.1 Wolbachia endosymbiont of Tuta absoluta | reverse complement strand
TGAATATTGAGGAGTTCCATAGTTCGAAGACAACCCTGGATGTAGCGTCTAATTCATGGTGGGCCTACCAACTGCCTATAATAAACGAATTCGTATACAAAATTTTGTGTCCCAGCTATAAACCGCTGAGAAGATCGATCAATTAAACTGACCGGACCCCACAGGATGTTTTTTTAAATGTAAAACACGCCTCATAAGTGTAGTATAAATAGCCAAAAAATACGTGAAATTATTTTGTTTATATTCATTTAAAGTGTAATTCAGAAAATTTCTGTCTATCGTTTGTTGCACAAGTTAAAAATGTCCTTCCATGAAATGCACCATGAAATGTTAGAATTCTATAGCGATTTTTATTACCTTTTCCATTTTGATA
>NZ_JBNRJY010000205.1:0-11912 GCF_059414725.1 Wolbachia endosymbiont of Tuta absoluta | reverse complement strand
GATTTTCTCCGCTTCCTCTAAGGAAATTTCAACTTTGAACATCGATTTTAAAGCCGATTCAATGGGAATGATGAAGCCTTTTGTATTACCTCCATCATCTTCTGTCATCCCACCCTCCGATGTCATCCCAGTGCTTGACACTGGGATCCAGTCCTTTAGCACAAAAAACGTTGTAAAGTAACTTGGTTGGATCCCAGTGTCAGCTACTCTGATGACAAGACAGGTTTCAATATTTGCATGCATCTGGACAGATACAAATATTGCAATTAAAAGCATTAGACAGGCAGTAAAGGTCTTGATATTATAGTAATAATTTGGAAGGGTGGCCGAGCGGCTGAAGGCGGCGGTTTGCTAAACCGTTATACGATTGAAAAGTCGTATCGAGGGTTCGAATCCCTCTCCTTCCGTATATTATTGTTTAGGTATTCATTACAGTAATTTCACCCTCTTTTTTAATTATTAAAAAGTTAGCTAGCGTTTATTCAGTATTTATTATAGAATTAGTTATTAGCTAAATAATTTTATATGCATAAAATACTAATTTTGATATTAATAATGCTGCCGCTTAGGTTACTTGCAACTGAGATTGAAATTGTTGCAGATGTAAATGGTGAGCCAATTTCAAATTTAGATATCGAAAGACGTATAAACTTCATAAATTCATTGCTTGGCACTCAGAAGATTAATCAAAAAGAGGTAAAATCTCAAATTCTAAGACAGTTAATAGACGAAATTATCATTGTCAGCGAAGCACAGAAGATGAATATAGAATTGAGTAACGAGGAGTTAAATAATGCTGTCACGTTATTCTTAACTCAAAGTTTAAAACTTAAGGCTGATGAAGTTGATCAATACGTAAAAAAGCATAATATAGATCTCAATAACCTAAAAAAACAAATAAATTGTCAGCTGCTGTGGAACAAGATTATTGAAGTAGGAGTTGTACCGCTTATTAATATCAGCGATCAAGAAGTGGATGATGCAAGAAAGCAAAAAGAGAAGTCTGATTACCTTATTACGTTTCAGGAGTTCATAATTCCCGATCAGAAGATAGCTGAAGACTTAGTAAAAAAATTACGTACCAGTAATAATCCAGAATCTTCAATAAAGATGCGCAAAGCAACAGTTAATTTAAGTCAGCTAAAAGGTACTCTCAAGGACGTTTTGGAAAGATTAGAAATCAGTGATGTAGCAGGTCCGGTTAGTTTAAGCGAAGGTTACTCTGTTATAAAAGTCATAGATAAGGTACAGCTCGATCATACACTGCTGAAAAGTACTTTAAAACTGAAACAGGTTGTAGTTGAAGGTTCAGAAAGTTTACTCTCTAGTTTTAAGGAGCAAAAGGTCAGTTGTTTAAATTTTGACAAGTTAGCAGATGATTTCAAGTTGCCAAGCGTAAAAGAGTTTGAAATAAAAATGCGAAATTTAAATCCTGATTTACAGATTTTATTTAGTAAAACAAATATGAATGAAATAGTAGAATTAAGAGAAAATAGCACTGCAAAGTTGATGATGTTATGTGATATCAAAAATAATGCAATGGATATAGAAGCAATCAAACAGGAAATGTATCAACAAAAGATTATGATACAAAGCAACCTGTTATTGGATAATATGCGTAAAAATGCAGCTGTTAGTTATCAGTTTAATTGAAGTTAGAGAGGTTTTCTACTCCATAAAAAGTTTATGAAGAATATAATGCTCATTGGCGGTGGAGTTGGAAATGCAGTGTTATTTTCGATAGGGAAGGCATGTCTTGAAAACAATCATAAGGTTTTATATTTCGCTGGCTATAAAAAATTAAGTGATGTATTTAAACGAGCACTGATAGAACGTGCATCAAGTGCAGTAATTTGGGCATGTGAAGAAGGATTGATAGAAACAAGCAGAGAACAGGATAAATCCTTTCATGGTAATATAGTTGATGCAATAATCTCATATCAGCAAGGAAAGTTAGGTAAAATTACTATTAGTTTAAACACTATAGATAAAATCATCACTATTGGTTCTGATAAAATGATGAAAGCTATAAATGAAGCTAGAAAAACAATTTTAAAGCCATATCTAAAACCAAAACACATAGCAATATCATCAGTTAACTCTCCTATGCAGTGCATGATGAAAGAAATCTGCGCTCAATGTATTCAGCAACACATAAATAAGGAAACAGGAGAAATAAGTTTTGTTTATAGTTGCAGTAATCAAGACCAGGATATGGAGCTTGTTGACTTTGATTTTTTAAGTGAGCGCTTGAAGCAAAATAGTTTACAAGAAAAGCTCACTGCAAAATGGATAGAACATGTTCAAAGACACTAAACAGCACAAAGAGGAACTAAGGAAGCAATATAGAACCATAAGAAAAGATGTTGATGAAAGTTATTCCAGTTATGCAGCAAGTTCCCTTATTAATCTCTTTAATCAGAACTTAAGCTACGTTAAAGGTAAAACAATAGCAGCGTACATTCCAACAGACGGAGAAATTAATGTTGTGCCTTTGATGCATCGTTTACTCGATTTAGATTATAAAGTAGCAGTCCCTAATAAAAACAAGTTATTAAAATTTGAGGAATGGAATAAAGCAGATGAAGATATAATCCCCGATACAATCATTACTCCTGTTATTGCTTTTGATGATCATTTTAATAGGTTAGGTTTTGGCGGTGGTTGGTATGATGAAATGATAAAAAAATTACGGCCACTTGGAAAAATATTTATAGGTGTAGCCTATGAGAAGCAATATTGTAAAAATTTACCTGTGGAAAAACACGATCAAAAATTGGATATTATAATTACTGAGATGTGTGTTAGACTTGAAAGCAGGTTGCTCAAGAAAACGGATAGAAAGGAGTAGCATAGTCTACCTCTTTCTGATAGTAATTGCTTATCTGTTTAGATGCATGCAAATATTGAAACCTGTCTTGTCATCAGAGTAGCTGACACTGGGATCCAACTAAGTTACTTTACAACGTTTTTTGCACAAAAGGACTGGATTCTAGCGTCACGCGCTAGAATGACATCAACTTTTGAATTCCAGTTATGCAAGAAATCTATTCATTTGAAACTTGTTTGAGAAACGTAGCTATAAAAACCGCAGGTACCAGTTGGTTTTTATTAGCTAAAGTAAAGGTCAAATATCTGGAATTCTGGACATAAAATCCCCCTGTAAAAAAGATTAGAAAAAAATGCAGCGCACATATGACAGAAATTAAGTATACACTGAAGAGGATACGCTACATTTTTTTTATGAGTTTAATAAAAAAAGTCTGCAGACGGAGATAGATTTTTGAGCTCAATAAATATCTCTATTTGTAATTATAATGAGATTGAAAATATGCGGAAGTAATTTTTTGTGTCCGATTAGCAGGGTGACAAAATAAGATAGACAGATACATTAAAACGCTCTTCAAATGTATCAATTCACTCCTTTCCTTTCTTCACTAACTCGTTCAGAACTTGGATTCTTCACTTCAGAATTTGGCTCCATTTGTTTAACTTTATCACCAACTATTTTTTCCACTTTCTCTATTTTATTATTACCACTGTCCATAATTGCATGTAGAAAATTTTTCATCAAATCTAGCAATTTCTGCATATCTTCCTCATGAGTACTGAGGCCTTTTTCCAGAAATCTGATCATATCAGCTTCTGAAAAATTTTGAATAGTTCCATTCTTTACTAACTCTTGTATAGCAGATCGCTGCTCTTCATTTCGGAGCATTTCTATTATTTTTACTTTATTATTAAGAATTGTTCTTTCTTCGTCATTAGCTTTAAGACCCTGTTTTGTCAAATTGCTTATTAACTTTCCAAAATTATTCTCTCTTGGTTGAATCGTAGGTAATTTATCGATCACATCTTTCACAAAACTTTTCACTTCTTTTCCTGCTTTCATCGCTCCTTCTTTTATCTCACCTCTATGCTGATATATAGCATAACCAATAGCAGCTATAGCAACTAGTGCTACAAACCCTACTAATGCTGCTCCGCCAACAATTAATGCACCAGTCACTCCCCCTATTGCTAATGTACCTGCTAGTGCACCTGTTAGTGTTGTAACTGCTGCTCCACTTATCAATCCTTGAGCTAACAGTTGATTGCCTAAAGTTTCAAGCTCTTTCTCCATGCCTTTTACTTTATTTACTTGCTCCAAAAATTCTTTTGATTCAACTTTGTTTTTCTCAAAATCCTCCAATATAAGACCTATTACACTCCCAAAAACATCTTTCCTTTTTATCAGAAATTCACTGATATCTGATTTGTCAGAAGTTTCACCTTTCTTTTTAAAGCCATCTATTATTAGTAGACTATTCAATTTTTGTAACAAATCCTCTTTTCCAATAATATATTCCACTACACTTTCAATTAACTTCTCGGAAATAGCTGAGTTTGCTGCACCACCTTGTACCATATTCAATTCCCATCAATTATAAATATGCCTAATTATATATACTAATTATTAATTATATTATAATTGACATAAAATAATTACTCCTTTCCAAATATGGAATTTGTATTACAATACCTAGATTATATGAAATCAAGGTATTTTATGGGTGAGAAAAAATTAAGAGCTGCTGTGGTGTTATCAGGATGCGGCCACCTCGACGGCACAGAGGTGAGAGAAGCAGTTTTAAGTTTGCTTGTGCTTGATCAGCAGGAAGTGGATGTTAAATGTTTTGCACCTGATATCAATATCACACAAGTTATGGATCACAAAACAAAAGAGGCGGTAAAAGAAAAAAGGAATGTACTTGTAGAAGCAGCAAGAATCGCAAGAGGTGAGATATATGACCTAAGAGAAGCTAAAGCTGAAAATTTTGACATGCTAGTCGTACCTGGTGGATATGGAGTTGCGAAAAATTTATCTGACTTAGCTGAAAATAAAACAGTAATGCCTGAGTTTGAAAGATTAGTCTCAGAGTTCTTTGTTGCAAAAAAGCCAATAGGAACTATATGTATATCTCCAGCCATTATTGTTTTAATTTTAAGTAGCAAAATAGGTAAAGAAGAAAGTAAGATTAAGGTAACTATAGGAGACGACAAAGACCAGTTGATAGAGAAGCTCGGCGGCGAACATATAACATGCGATACAAAGCTATCAATAGAAGACGAAAAGCATAATATATTTTCCTGCTCTGCTTATATGCGTAGTGATGAAAGTACACACTCTGTATATCAAGGAATAAAACACATGATTGACAGTATGGTGAAAAAAATTAATAAAAAAACCAAACAACCATTTCTCTAAAGTGTAGTTTCTTATACAATTAATTATGTCTGTTGCATTATTGTTGTAGCCAAAGTAATCTGTAATTGCTTATTAATGATAAGCTATATTTAGTATGTAAGTTTAGTTCTTTTTTTTATAGATATAAATATGTCAGATCTTTTTTATATTGAAAGTGAGTGTTGTGTAGATGGTCAGTGTGATACTTATGCAGGAGAAGTGAGTATTAATGATGTCATGTTGGGCAAGTTTAGTCTAAATTCACACAGTGGGAAAAAAGCCATGGTAAATATAGACATCGTTACATTCGATATCCATATTGCTATGGATGGCCAAGATGGAAAGACAATAAAAAGAGACCTCAAGAGTCCTGAATTTACAATTAAAGATGACGGTTCCTGGTATATTAACAAGAGTCTTGGTAGTGATAAATTTGAAATTATAGTAAAGCAGTCATGATATGAAACATAGTGAGCGGAGCTTACTTTTTAGCAATGTTTACATACTTACTTAAAAAATGGAGATTATCTTAGCTGAACCACGCGGTTTCTGTGCAGGGGTTAAAAGAGCTGTAGACATATTAGCAATCACTTTAGAGAAATACAAAAATGAACGCCAAGTTTATGTACTACACGAAATCGTTCATAATAAATATATAGTAGAGGGCTTTAAGAAACAAGGAGTGGTTTTTGTAAGCAGCATAGAAGACATTAAAGACAATAGAGGAATATTGATCTTCAGTGCACATGGAGTGTCGAAAAGTATAGAGGATGAGGCAAAAAGAAAGGGTGTTCAAGTGATTGATGCAACATGTCCATTAGTTAGCAAAGTACATAAAGAGGCAAAAAGGTATGAGGATAGTGGTAAAGAATTAATTCTAATTGGACATGAAAATCATCCAGAAGTGAAAGGAATTATAGGAAGAGTAAGTAATCCTATATCTCTAGTGCAAACTATGCAAGACGTATACAATTTACAAATCAAAGATCCAGATAATTTATCTTATGTAACACAAACCACGTTAAGTATTGACGATACCAAAGAAATTATTGCTACACTGAAGCTCAGATTTCCAAGCATTACAGGCCCCGACTTAAAAGATATATGCTATGCAACACAAAATAGGCAGAACGCTGTTAAAAAATTGGCTAAAATTACAGACGTAGTGTTAATTGTAGGAAGCAAAAACAGTTCAAATTCAAACCGTTTATTAGACCTGTGCATTTCCACAGGAAAAAGAGCCTATTTGATTGATAATTATAAATGTATGAACAAAAATTGGTTGCAGGGCGCAGAAAAAATAGGAATTACTGCAGGTGCTTCTGCTCCTGATATATTAGTTGATGAGCTAGTAAATTACTTAAAAATAAATATGAATACAAAAGTTTCAGTCATGCCAGATGGATTCACTGAAAATGTTCAGTTCAAGTATACTAAATGGTAATGTGCAACAACGTGCGTCAAATCAAGTCTTTAGCTCAATTCAATTTTCAGTCTGTTGGAGAATAAAATATCAAGCTGAGATATAATTAATCCTCGTTTGTCAGGTTAAGTTGTGTCTAGCACAAATATAAAAAACCTTCATCATACAAAAGGGTTAATATTACTACTAATTTTATCAAAAACTTATAATATAAGTAATATTGTCATCTAATGTTTAATGAATTTCAATAAATTACCTTTTTAATTCTAGATGAGTATACACTTTGTTAATATGTTTGGGTCAAAACCCAAAAGTAAGTTTATGCTTTCTATAGGAAAAGAAGGCACAATGTTACTATATTTTAAAAATGATACTTTAAATAAAAGATATTTTGCTAAGGACAAAAATAATAAAGCTGTTTCTGACTTAATTTCATGTCTTTCATCAGATAAAAAAGCACCCTTATATCTGGTTCTCAATCACACTGATCAGAACTATTTGCTACAGTCTATCCCAAGAGTAAATAGGATTAGTGCTTATCTATCAGCAAAAACAAAAGTAGAGCATTTTGCTCATAATAACGATATAAATTCTATTCTCTTGGTCGAAAAGCCGAATAAATTTAATCAAAACTGGTGGTATCTATTTGTTTCATCAAAAGCAAATCATTTAATAGAATATTGGTTGGACGTGTTTGTTGAAATAGGCTCTAACTTTAAAGGAATATTAATGTTTCCTATAGAACTAGTCAGTATAGCAAAAAAGATTCTACACAAAGATCCTAGTAACTGGAAAATTATAGTTGCTGCAACTAAAACAGGTGGCTATAGACAAGTGGTTCTTAAAGAGAACAAAATGATATTTACACGTTTAATACCATTTACTAATGATAATTTACCAGGAATCATTGCTGGTGAAATATATCAGGAAGTGAAAAATACAATTCAATCTTTAACTAAGTTTGGATTTGAAAAAAATGACCCTGTCGACCTCTGCATTATAGTATCAGAAGCTATTAAATCTAGTTTATCAGTTATAAATTTTTCAGAGAATAGTGTGAACATATTGACTCCATATGAGCTGGGTAAACTATTGGGGGCAGAATTAGCTATAAGCGAAAAAGATAGCTTTTGTGATACTACAATTTTGTTTCACAGCTTTAAGAATAAGCCAATAAATATTTTTAACACAAAAGAAACTAAAGAATTTTATCTATTTAATTATCTTTATTTAAATTCTCCTCAAATTTTTCTATACCTACTCTTGGTTTTAGTTGTAATTAACGCCTTTTGTTTGCAAAATTTGTATTCAAATTTTAATGTTGCTGATAATTTATCTGCAACGCGGAGTGCTTTAAATAACAAACTAATAAAACTTAGCCAAATCTATAATGTAAAAAAGATAGATGAAGTTTACGATTTTATTAATATAAATAATATTTTATCAAAAATAGAGTACTCTCCCCTTACACAAATTAAGTATGCAGAAAAGTTAAAAGTACCAGGTGTAGAGCTTCAATCGTTTGAGTGGAATTATAATGAGGCAAAAAGTTATATTACCACAACTTTAAGGTTTAATTTTCAATCTGGTAAAGACATTTCTTATCAATACGAGAAACTACAGAAAAATTTAAACGATAATTTCCGTACTCATGATATTAGTATCTCTAGCTTACCTACTACTAAAGAGAAAAATCTATCTATTGATGTTGAAATAGGAGAGGCAATGTAGATTGATGACTATCTCTCAACTAAAAAGAAAAGCTACAATTCAGTGCATATATTACTTATTGTTATCTATTGTATTAATAGGGTTATCAACGTGTTTTATTATCTATAACAAAAAGGTTTATAATAAAAATCAAACTGCAGCTGAGGAAATACGCTCTATTAATTTACAGATCATTGAAATTCAAAAGAAAGAAGTCGTTCTAAATAAAAACCTAGATTTATGGAAAAGAATTTCTTCTTCAAACTTACATAGTAGCAGATACATTACAAATTTAAATTTTGAGCTTAACAAGCTATATAAAAAACACTACATGTTAGAACCTGAAATATCAATTTCTATACCTGAAGAAGCTGAACTCCACAATAAAAGTGAACATACAAAAGTAATAAGAAGTGAAGTGGTTCTAAGTTTAAGCTCAATTAGCGATAAGCATATTTTTTTATTTCTACAGTCTATTCCAAATCTTCCTGGTTATGTTATGATCAGATCTCTTACCTTGAATAAGCAGAGAAATATAGATGCTAAAGTTATAAACCAGATTTTAAGTGGTAATATGATAGAGATAGTGAGAGCTAGTATAGTTTTTGATTGGTATACCATATTAAGTAGATGAATATAAAGTTGTTTTTTATTTTTACGCTGCTGTTTTTTAATGTTAGTGCATATTGCAATTGCGAAGATCTTGTAGAAAATATAGGGATTTGTAAAAAATATTCTTGCCAACAGCATATTAGTAATGAAGATTTTATTGAGCATAAAATATTAGGGTTAAATAGTGAAAATTTATGTGTATATATAGAAAGACAAGGCAATGATGAAATGGTCTGTCATCATTCTAATGATGGAATGATTATAGAAAAGAAGTACTTAAAAAGTATTTTAAAAGTTGGAAATCAAGAAATAAATGACTTCATTGATATAGCAAATTTGCGTGCGAAGGAGTGTTTTTTTATCAACAATTATTATATAGATCGAGACGATATAATAAAAGAGGCAGCAGAGAGTACTTTATCGCAATATGGTAGCATAAAAAGCATTTTTTTTGATGAAGAGCAGGTTAATAGAATAGTTAGTGAGATGGAAAAGTTTAACTTACAGTCTTCAGGAGTTACAGAGGAAGAAAATTTCAATTGTAAAGTAGTCAGTTTAGATTCAATTTTATACTTTTCCCCCGATACATGGAAAATATGGGTAAATGGAAAGTTGTTTATAAATACTAAGGATTTAAAAGTGCACTCAGTAACTGAAAATTATGTAACTTTTTCATGGGCTGTAAACCAAAAGATAACAAAAGAACGGATAAGCAATTCTAAAAATGTACATTTTGGACATGGAGGTATTATGTTTACGCTTTATCCAGAACAAAAATTTGATTTAGATAGTTTATCTATTAAATAATCTAATACATCTGCGCTTGTAGCTCAGTTGGATAGAGCGTTGCCCTCCGGAGGCAAAGGTCGTGGGTTCGAATCCCTCCAAGCGCGTTTTTAATTAAATTTGACAATAATACTCTCACATAAGATAATAAAGAGATTTATTTTAAAGCATAATTATGTCTAGTGGTACTATAAATAAAGTCATATTAGTTGGTAATTTAGGAAAAGATCCTGAAATTAGGACTACACAAAATGGAAAAGAGATGGCAAGTTTTTCGATAGCCACATCTGAAAGTTGGACTGACAAATTTTCTGGTACGCGCTCTGAAAAGACAGAATGGCATAATATTGTAATTTTTAGTGAAGGATTAGTAAAAATTGTTAAGGATTTTGCGCGCAAAGGTAGTAAAGTTTACGTTGAAGGTTCTCTGAGAACTAGAAAATGGACTGACCAAAATGGTAGTGAAAGGTATACGACAGAGGTGGTGCTATATAACTTTAATAGTGCCCTTACCCTTTTAGATTCACGAAACAGTATGTCAAACTCTGATTACAAGCCAAGTGAATACAAACAAAATGAAACAGAACAAAAAGATAAACACGGAAGTTTTGACAACGATATAAAAGACGAACTAATCGATGATGAAATACCATTTTAATAACTTCAATTGAAATCTACATTTTTATGGACTGCTTGTGTTACTCCTTTTAATTGCAGTGGAGATAGTATAGATTACCAAAGCTTGCAGCGTTTACTAACAATGCAAGCTGAAGCTGAAAATGGTTTAGTGTTGCTAGGTAGCACAGGTGAAAGCTTATCACTTACTGATTCTGAAAAGCGCACATTAGTTGAATTTGTATGTGAGCTAAAATTAAATACGAAAATTATAATTGGTGTACCAGGAGTGAATCTATATCAGACTCTTGAATGGCTTGATTTTTGCAAGGGTATGCCTATTCATGGCTATCTAATGACAACTCCCATTTATGCAAAGCCTGGAATCATGGGGCAAACTTTATGGTTTGAAAAGCTGCTTGAAAAAGCACATGTGCCAGCCATGCTTTACAATATTCCATCAAGAGCAGGAGTGAGTCTTCACGCTGAAACTGTACGCAACTTATCCAGCCACGAAAAATTTTGGGCTATCAAAGATTCAAGTGGCACCGTTGATACTTTAACTCAGTATAAGAAAGTTGCACCAAATATTGAGGTCTTTTGCGGAGATGATAATATGATACCCGATATGGCTGCTAAGGGTGCGGCTGGTCTGGTTTCTGTTGCTGCCAATGTTTGGCCACGTGTAGTACATGAATATGTTAAGCAATGCATGAGTGGCGAGAACCCTCAGGCAGACAGTTGGCAACAAGCTTGCAAAACTCTATTTACTGCCAGCAATCCAATACCTACTAAAGCACTCTTGCATGACATTGGGCTTATAGAACACAAAACTGTTCGTCTACCACTAAGCACAGAAGACTTGCCTTCTATTGAAACATTGAGGCAAGCTAATAAAATGATTCTTGGATGGGAAAATCAACTAGCTATGCAGGATTAGGAATTAAGCTGATAATTCAATTATACTTAACACAAAAAAATGGGCTAAATCCTCTTCAAAAACTTCTATCTATCGTCTCTTAAAATACTCTCCTGCACACATCCCCATCAACAATTTTCACATCACTATCAACTGAGCTACCTGGCTGTTTATTTCCTTTGTATATCTCCCCATCAACGGAACTACCTGGCTGTCTATTTCCTTCTGGAAAAAAGCACTCAATTGCTTTATCAATTAAGAAACTTAAAGGAATACAAGCAATCACACTCACTACAAAAGTTAAAGCACCTATAGCTGCGGGTGATGTAAAACCAAGAGCAACTAGTCCTGCTCCAACTCCAAAAAAAACACCAATAATACTGATAGTATTTGCATAATTTTTAATTTTATATTCAGCGCTGTTGCTATATTCTCTCAAAATTTGTTCATGTTCTTTGGACATGCCTTCTGGTATATCGTTGAGATGGTGCGACCTGAAAGTCTTCGGTCATATTGTTTAAAAGGAGAGGAATTCATTCAGAAAGAAACTGAAAGGATTCTAAAACTTATTAAACCAGATGTTTTGCCGTCTGAGTCTACGCATCAGTGCGAATCGGGCA
>NZ_JBNRJY010000204.1:0-562 GCF_059414725.1 Wolbachia endosymbiont of Tuta absoluta | reverse complement strand
AATAAGTACACCATTGAAGACCAAAAAAATCTACTAACATACATACATACATCACGCCTATATCCCATGCGGGGACAAACAATTTGAAGGTAATTCGGAAAATTCAGTATCGCCATAGTGACTGGTTGTCTGCCCATCGCCTAAAATTGCAATACAAACCCTCGAGTCCCTTAGTCGCGCCTCTTACAACTCCCAAGGGAAATAAATTGGCAATTTAAAAAATTACAAAATGACGGATTTTAAAAGCAATATACTATATTACATGGCTAGTGGTGAAGAAGACAAGTGGCAATGGTATTGTTGTTAGAATAACCATGACAGAAGGTGTTGTGAGCGTACAAAATCCCGCTATTTTATCACATGAAATAGCATACAAAATAGTCTGTGATCCAACCCTTTTTGATAAAGGAACTCGATATGTGTCGTTTGTGTGAGCAGGTAATATAATCAGAAATCAGAAAAGACAAAATAACGTAAGTTAACGATCGATCACGCTGTACTGCTGTATACGCACTGCGAACTGCGAAGACACGATAAACGCCCGCAACGCAATTCAAGATCA
>NZ_JBNRJY010000203.1:0-6500 GCF_059414725.1 Wolbachia endosymbiont of Tuta absoluta | reverse complement strand
AGCTTTTTACCAAAGCAGCTTATGGTTGTTTGAAGCCTGCTCTTGTAAGCCGGCTCCGAGGGGCCCACCCCCATCTATTGCGTAGCTTTTGCACTTAGTTTGCTCTTACTTGAACATTCCTTGTGTCTCTACGGCACACTAAACTCTGGAACCTTAAAATAAATGAATTAAAGTTCCCTAAAGGTTTCTTTACTACCTCCACATACCCTATTTACCCATGAAGACAATACTTCATCATTGCTAATCTCTTTTATAGCATACTTTTCATTCCATATGCCACATCTAGTGAAATTACCTTTCTCTACTGCTTCTTGAAGTTTCACTCCCCCAAAAAGGCAGTTTTTTCCTATTTCTTCGCCTCTTTTTTGTAACTCAGCCCACATTTCCTTGTTTTCTACTCTGACTTGTACTTGATCATATTTTTTTACATCGTGGTACAATATAATATTTAGCTGACCAATGCTTGTAGGAAATTGTAATATAATAGAGCTTTCATCTGACATATCGATATAGTTTCTTATACCTCCCTTCTCGCTTTTAACCTCAACTGCATCATTACCAATTTTTAAAATATTACTTCCTAACTTTCTGTTTGCTTCCAGTATTTTGGCTACCTCTACCTTGCTATTATCAGAAAATTCTATATATGATGTTGTATTGTCTATCTCGAGATCTATTAAGGATCCTTCTTGAACAGCACTTTCGCCAGCTTTTTCTAGTTCTTCTAGTTGCTTATCTATCTGTGGCTGAACTTCTGGTTGTAGCTCATCATAGATTTCACCTATCAGTTTATTCTGTAGTAGAGTATCATGAAACTCTGCACCGCTTAACATTAATTTACGTATTACCTTTTTACGATCAACCTTATCAAATTTATGAAAATGTGTACCTAATACTACATACTCTGAGAAACTCCATTCCCCATCATTACATGCATTTAGCCTTGTTCCATCACCTATTACTTCATCTATAACTTTGTTCATCTCTTTTGGGGTTTTTGCTTTTACCACTCCACTCTTAAACCAGCTCAACTTTTCACTTTCGCTTATACTTGGCTTTATTTTTTGCAAGGCAGAGGTAAATGGATTTTTATCTTCTTGATCACTTGCAGGTTTTGTGCCATAAACATAGTCAAATCCTTTCCCACAGTTGATTTTGTTTTCGCGAACTTCTCTACCAGGGAAAGGTGCTATTTCCTCAGGCTTTTTAGCCTTATTAATTTTGCTTACAAAGGTGGATTGCTCCTTAGTACGACCAATTCCTATAATCGCATTTAACACCTCACCTTTTGATAATCTATCAAGATCAATGTTTAACTCGTAAGTACCTCCTTCTTGATCATCAAAAGGTACAATTATTTTATTACTCATATTAGCCTCCGCTATTAAATATATTTTACTAAGTCTATAACCGACTTTATTACTTTATAATTAATTTAATATATACTTTCTCATTAATTATAAACAAGAATTAATGTATTTGCAAATACTTTCTTCATTCAAGTAGCTAAATAACTCATGAAAAGTAAGACTCTTCATCTACTTCAAACATCTGCTTTATAACAGTCCTTGCTCTTTAAAACTAAAATATCCAACACTTGTAATGATAATGTGATCCAGTAACCTAATCCCTATAGTCTGACAAGCTTTAGCCAAGTCTTTAGTTACAGCTTCATCCTCATCAGATGGCTTTAACCTTCCTTCTGGGTGGTTATGCGATATTATTATTGACGTCGCTTTCCTTATTAATGCCTTTCTTGTTACTTCTCTTATGTAAAAAGGTACCTTATCCACTGTACCAGTGAACACTTCTTCCCCCTTTAAATGGCACTTTTGATCAAAATATATTATTTTCATCTTTTCCTCCTCCGAATAACCAATACTCACCCTTAAATATTTTACTATGGTTTCCAAGTTATCCATTACAGGTCCTTTCTTTAACTCTTCTCTTGGTACTCTCTTTGCAGCTTCCTTTAGGCATAAAATTACTGCTACTGTAGAGTCAGTTATCCCTTCTATAGTTTTCAAGTCATCTATTTCCTGGCCTAAAACTCCTCCTATTCCAAAACTATCTATTAGCTTTCTAGCAATAATTCGAGCTTCTTCCCTGTCATGCACTGCACTTAGAAACGTTTCTATTACTTCACGATCAAGTAGAGCTTTACCGTTGCTTTCTAATGCTCTGAATTCTATTTCTTCTCTACGATCTTTCTTATTATTCATAAAAATTACCCTTCACTAATAACAAAATGTTTTTATATATTTACTGCCATTTTTTAGCAGTCTTGGCATAAGGCCATAGCTTTTGAGTGAAGTCAAATCAATTTTTCAATCTTTTTTACTTATTTTTTCATCAAAAAGTAAAGATATTAATAGATACTGATTTTTTATTTTAAATTTGTTGAATTTCGTCTAAAGAGATGCCTACTGTTTTTAAAATAATATTGATAGAAATTCCTTCCTTAACTAAATTCTTTGCAATTTTCATCCTTTCTACTCTCTCCACTTTCTCTTTGCAAACTTGTATACTTTCAAACAGAGATTTTATTAGTACATTACGTAGTTCTTGGCTTTTAATCTTTTTGTATTCTTCTATTAACTTTGATAGCTCTGCTTCACTATTCTCATTTTCTGTTGTTTCTGGAAGTAGGTCTGTAATACTAATTGATAGTACCTTTGCTATTTCATCTAACATTTCAAGTGAAACAGCAGCTCGTCCTTGTTCATATTCATATATTCTTTGATTTATTATACCCACTTTACTTGCTAAATCTTCCTGAGTGTATCCTCTTCTCAACCTCCATTCTTTTATTCTTTGACCTACTTTATACGGAATAGAAATTTTTTTCTCATCATTATCATATTCATCAATAGATAAATTGGTTGTTCGAGAGATAACATGAGCAGAAACTCCTTCCTTAACTAAACCCTTTGCCACCTCTACTTTTACTGCCTTTCCACTTTCTTCCTCACTAATACGGATGAATTTGGTTAATAAATAAAACGTTTCACGTAATTCTTGATCCTTAATCTCTTTATGTCTTCTTACTAGATTTAATACCTCTTCTCCCTCGTACTTTTCCTCATTTGATACTTCTTGTCCGCAAGCTAGATCTCTAGCAGTTGTTGATAATGCTTCTGCTAATTCATATAACTTCTTAATTGAAATTCTGCGTGTTCCTTTTTCATATTGCAGTATTACCTGATATGTTGTATCGATTTTTTTTGCTAAATCTTTTTGAGTATAGCCCTTTGCTAATCTACGATTTCTTACTTCCTGTCCTATTACTTTGTAATCTAAAAAATTAGAGCATTTATTCTCTTTTTTCACATTTTATACTCCATAACCAGAAGAGCTGTTACGTATACTTAATTGGCAACCTTTTTGACAAACTGAACTCATCTCCTTTCAAACAATTTTTCTATATCACTTAGTTTCATTTCTATATACGTTGGTCTTCCGTGATCAGAATATGGAGTTTTCTCAATTTGTCTTAGTATCTCATTCATCTCTTCCAATTTCATTTTTCTTCCTGCTCCGTGGCAAGCGATTATGGATGATATTTTGTTCACCTTATCCTCTATTGGTAGCGTATCTTCTATTTCCATTAACTTATCTACTATATCAACTAGCATCTCTTTTATATCTATTGTTCCCAAGATTGCAGGTATTTCTTTTACCCTTACTTTATCTTCTGATTCTATTTCAATACCAAAACCCATTTCAAAAAGCTTATCTTTATAAGTTTTAACCATCTCCATTCCAGCTTGGTTTTTAATTTCAACTATTTCAGGAATGAGAAGTTTTTGTCTTTTTATGCTTGTTAAGCACTCGTATATCAATCTCTCATAGGCTGCATGTTGATCTACTATAATCAGCCTATCTCCAGCCTCAGCAATAATGTAAGTATTGTAGACCTGACAGCGTGCATATCCTAGAGGGTGATCCTCTATCAAATCAATTTGCTTCTTTTCTAGAACCATCGTTCCCTTTTGGGTTGGAGATTCTCCATATTTAAACGTTTCTGGTAAGCTTTGCCTTCTTTCATCTGGTGCATTGAATTCTTTCATTAAATGATTTTCTAAAAGACTTGGCCTCTTTTCATAAAATTCTTTTTGATCTTTTTTCTCTTGACTATCAACCTGCTCTTGGCTTTTACTATCATTAAAAATTAGCTCCTCTTCAATACCTTGATCACCCGCTGCAAATCTCGTTGATAGTGTTTTTATTATCCCTCTTCTCACTATTTCATATATTAGCCTTTTATTCTGAAATCTTACTTCCGATTTATTTGGATGCACATTTACATCTACTTGGTCATATGGTACTTCTAAATGCAACACTGCAAAAGGATACCTATTGTTTGGAATAAAATCGTGATACGCATATCTAATTACACCAACAAGTAGATTCTCTTTTATTGGCCTTCCATTAACAAACGTATAAATTTGAGTTGAGTTGCCACGATTGACATTAGGTTTACAGATGTGTCCCTTAAGTTTGATGCCTTCTTCTTCCTCTTTAACTTCCAGTGAATTGCTTTGAAATTCTTCTTCTATTTCACATAATCTGTTGAACAGCGAAGTTTGCTTAACATATTTTAAGAGCTTTTTATTACCAGAAGTGAGAGTAAACCCAATACTATAATTAATCATCGCTAAGTTATTCACAATATCAACAATACTTTGTGTTTCTGCCCTTTCGGTTTTTAGAAACTTTAGTCTATTTGGTGTAGCAAAAAATAAGTCACGAACTTCAATATATGTACCTTGCAACAAAGAACAAGGGGTAATCTCTCTTATTTTTTCTCCTCCCTCATATCTTATAGACCATGCTTCCTTTGCTCCACTTGCCTTAGACGATAATTTCATTCTACTTACTGCTGCAATTGAAGGCAAAGCTTCTCCTCTAAAGCCAAGATGTTTGATTTCTATTAACTCACTATCGCTTAATTTTGAAGTAGCGTGGCGCATAAACGCAAGTTCCAAATCTTCCTTTTCTATTCCATTTCCATCGTCTGTTACAGTTATAAGATTACGCCCACCACTTTCTATTTTGATCTCTATCTCTGAACTTCCAGCATCTATTGCATTTTCTACTAATTCCTTTACTACACTCGCTGGCCTTTCTATTACCTCTCCCGCTGCTATACGATTTATAGTTTTTGTGTCTAAAAGAATTATTGCCATAACACTCCCTCCAATCTATAAAACTTAGAGCTCCCTCTATTTTTTTGTGATTTCTTGATCTCACAATCTCTATATTTTAGCTTTTTAGATTTCTTTCTAGCAAGTCTATCTGCTTCTTTATTATAGGTATTACCACTGTGAGCCTTAACCCACTTCCAGTTAATATCATGCTGCAAGACAATTTCATTCAATTCCTTCCATAATTCCTTGTTCTTTACTGGCTTTTTATCAGCTGTCTTCCAACCATTTGTTTTCCACTTGTTGATCCACTCTGTTATACCTTGTTTAATATACTGACTATCAGTGTGTAAAACAACTTTGCAAGAAACTTTCAACATCTTTAGCCCGTTAATCACAGCCTTTAACTCCATTTTGTTATTCGTTGTGTTTTCTTCACCTCCAGAGATGCGTTTTTTGATAAAGATACTTTTATTTTCATACATCACCACGGCTGCCCATCCACCAGGCCCCGGATTTCCATCCATCTGTATATATTATAACCTTCTTTTTGTCCATATTGACAGGATATAGATTTAACATAAATTTGCTACTGAAATGTTGACACTAAGTTTCAAGATCTTTATCATGTAAAGGTGTGGGAGATTAATGAACCTGTCCTCACGATATTAGGTAAATCGTAATTGAGCTTTTGGGCTTGTATTTTTATTAGGAGGTTAATCTCTCACACCCAAAATAAGTGTTTTTAAAGCTCTTTATAGCTCATGAATTCATTTGCTGGGGTTTATGGAGGGAGTTGTAAAAGATGATAAAATAAACAGCTAAGGTGCGCAGTAGCATTCTATGGTCATCTATGAAGGTAGTTTTTTGCCAACTCTTGAAATTTAGCTAACTTTAATAGACTTTAGCACAAAAACGTTGAATATTTCTTCACAATTGTGTATAATTATTAATGCTTTTTAAGTCGATTCCCTATGGCTCTTTCAAAATTTTTAGATCCTAAGCTTGATTTAACATTTAAGAAAATATTCGGTACTGAAAAAAATAAGAACATCCTTATTCACTTTTTGAATGATATTTTGGGGTTTACTGAAATAAATACTATACAAGAAGTTGAATTCCTTAGCACCATTATGGACCCTGAAATTGCCTCTGATAAGCAGAGTATTGTTGATGTTCTGTGCAGAGATTCCACTGGGGCCAGATACGTGATTGAGATGGTGCGACCTGAAAGTCTTCGGTCATATTGTTTAAAAGGAGAGGAATTCATTCAGAAAGAAACTGAAAGGATTCTAAAACTTATTAAACCAGATGTTTTGCCGTCTGAGTCTACGCATCAGTGCGAATCGGGCA
>NZ_JBNRJY010000202.1:0-14008 GCF_059414725.1 Wolbachia endosymbiont of Tuta absoluta | reverse complement strand
AAACGTGGACATATAGGAATTATGTCTCGCTCTGGAACTTTAACTTATGAAGCGGTAGCACAAACAACTGCTGTTGGTCTTGGTCAATCCACGTGTATCGGAATTGGGGGGGATCGATCTAGCTGGCACTTTTACCTCCTTGCATAAAGCAAATTAAAATATTTGCAATTGAAACAACCTCTATCTTATCATTTTTTTCAAATTTGTGAAATACGGTGTCCGTAATTACTAATTTATCCAGAGAAGAGGAAGAGATTTTCTCAACTGCATTTCCTGAAAGTACGCCATGTGTAATGCATGAAACTACAGACTTTGCTCCTCGGTCTTTTAAAGCAAGGGCTGCATTACATAATGTTCCGCCAGAGTCAACTATATCATCAACAATGACACAATTTTTGTTTGCAACTTCTCCGATTACATTCATTACCTGAGATGTACCTGCTTTTTCTCTATATTTATCTACTATAATAATATTATTATCCAACTTGTGTTTTTCCTCTAAAATCTTTGCAAAAGCACGAGCTCTGCCAATTGCTCCAACATCAGGCGCAACTATTGCCAAGTTTTCCTTGTATATAGAGTTAACAAATACTTCAAAACAGCTTAGATTAGTAACTGGTATATCAAAAAAACCTTCAATTTGACTTGAATGCAAATCAATAGCAGCAACACTGTTTGCACCAGCTGTTTGAATAAGATTTGCAGTTAATTTAGCACTTAAAGCAGATTGCATATTATTGTTTTTAATAACCCTGTCCTGCCTACTGTATCCGTAATAAGGAATAATAGCTGTTATTCTCTTGGCTCCAGATCTCTTTGCTGCATCAATTGTAAGCAGAAGCTCCATAAGGTTATCATTTACAGGGGAAGAAAGAGATTGTACTATATATACTTCTTGATTACGTAGATCATTTGCTACTTCTACATTTACCTCACCATCGGCAAATCTTGACACCTGATTGGGGAATAGCTGAGCATTTAGCCCACTTGCTATTGAATCTCCTAATTGTTTACTAGCGCTACCTATTATTACCTTCATATATACCAATTAAGTTTTGAAAATTATACAGAAACCATGGAATGATTAAAACTTTATTCTTGCTGCCAAGTAGCTCATAGAAACGGAAAAGTTACTCGAAACATTTCACCAGTTTCCTTATCATGCAACTTGTTCTCACAAAGGTACGTACTGTTTTTCTACTTAAAAATAAAGTAAATTTTTTATGATACTGAGCATCTTCTATAATTTTTCATTTGATTTATTAAAAATTTGACAATTATTAAAATATAGACTAAAATATTTATATATTTAATGGAGAAACGAAATGAATTTTAATGAACTTGTTAAAAACGGCTGTCTAAAATTGGACTTTAAAATAATAACCGTAAGTGAATTAGTAAGCTTTTTAGAGATTAATTCTCATATTACAAAGCTTAGTTTAAAAAGCTGTTATATTGGTGATGAAGGAGCAAAAGCTTTAGCTAATGGTAATCTTGCAAACCTTACTCAACTTGATTTAAGTTCGAACAGTATTGGTGATGAAGGAGCAAAAGCTTTAGCTAATGGTAATCTTACAAACCTTACTTCACTTGATGTAGCTTTGAACAACATTGGTGATAAAGGAGAAAAAGCTTTAGCTGATCTTAAAAAATTTAATGTTAAAGGTATAAAAAATTTTGGAACAATAGATAGTTTGATAAATAAACTCACACAAAGTAACTCTTCAATAGAAATTTTTGATCCAGCTAAATCGGAAAATAAAACAACACTTGATGATATTATAATTCCAGAAAGCGTTAAAAAGGAGCTAAACAAGATTCTTGGTACTATTCCAGAAAGAAATAAAGAATTACTTAAAAAGATAGGTTACAAACCAGAAAAAGGCTATCTTTTTTATGGTCCACCCGGAAATGGTAAAACCAAAATTGCTCGTGCAATTGCATGTCAAGCTAATGCAAAGTTTATTAGTGTTTCTGCATCTGAATTTCTGAAATCGTATATTGGTGAAGGTGAAAAGTACGTAAGAGAAATTTTTAAAAAGGCAAGAGCAAATGCTCCTTGTATAATTTTTATAGATGAAATTGATTGTATTGCTACAAAACGTGGTAGCGGTGGTAGTTCTAGTCATGCTCAATCATGCGACAGCCTTGTGAATCAGTTTTTAACCGAGCTCGATGGTTTCAACTCACTAGAAGGTGTAACAGTGATTGCTGCAACTAATCGTAGAGATGTTTTAGACAAAGCGTTTATTAGGCCAGGCCGTCTCTCTAATCATATTGAAATTCCTTTGCCAGGTCGTGCCCAGCGTAAGGATATATTGAACTTATATATAAAAAAATTCAAAGTTATTGAAGGGTTGGAAGTTAAAGTAGATACTAAAAAACTTGCAAATAAAACTGATGGTTTCTCGGGAGCTGAGTTAGAATATTTAATAGATGAAACAACAAGGGATATTATATCTTTTTTTGAAGGTGAAGGAAAAATCACTATTGATACTAATAACTTCATTCAGGCAATTGAGGAGAAGAAATCTAAAGAGCCTGAAGGTGAGCAAGTTAATAATGATCTAGAGTCACTCAATAGTCCTGTTGATAATGAAAATAATGTAGAAAGTCATAGCTCTGCAAATAGTGGTCCAAATGTTGTAGATACTCAACAGTTGGCTAAAGTGACTAAATTACTTAATGGTATACAAACTAAAATTAATGCGCTACAGAAAGAACGTGAGGAAAGATTTGAAGAACTTGACTCTGAGAACAGCTACTTAAAACAGGACCTAGATTCTGTAAGGAAAGACTTAATTAAAGTAACTCAATGTACTAAAGAATACACTCAATTAAAGGATGATCTAAAGACTATCACTGAAAAATATACTCAACTACAGAGTGAATTCGAGAATATGGTAACAACCGAACTCAAGAAACATGAAAGCACACTAGAGAAGCGTTTTGAAGATCTACAAGAACAATTTGAAGGTAAAAATAAAAAGCTAAATAGTAAATATGAAAAATTCTTAGGAGCAAGCAACAATAGTAAAAGGCAAGGTAGTTACGCCTCTATTTCTTTTGTATTATCTGGAGCATCTGCTGTTGGTGCAAGTTTGACAATGTTTCATTTAGCAATGTGTCTTTCATTCGCTGTAGCTGCATTAATTTTTCTTGCAGCAGGATGTTACTGTTTGTATAAGGCAAATACAACACTTAGTAATGTTGAAATTGATCAAACTACTAATCTTGTAGTTGTTTAGATAGTTTTTAGGCTTTTAAATCTGTACCTGTTTGGCAAGTTAAAAAGTCCTTGCTGGTGCTGTAGCTTAAATTGAAGAAAATGGCGGAAGTGTAGAGTGAGGTAGTTTTTGATCAAAAATTTAAGATATTTTTAAAAAAACCACCTTTCTTGACGCGTATGAACACTCCCAAATTTTTTATAGGTTTGACTTCACCTGATTTACAAATAGAAATTGGTTGAGTGTTTGCCATTTATTCTTATAAACAGCATTTTGCTTTTTTTAGCACGTAGCAATTCTTGAATTCTATGATATTATTTTTGTAAAATTGTTATATATATCATAATAACGGTACTGGCTGAGTTCATTAAGTAATTTTATGCGCAGCGTAATGACAAAAAGTGTTATTCACAAACACATTTTACTACATAATCAGCGCTAATATTAAAATGCTTATAAAGAGCTTCATAAGGTGCTGATTCTCCAAAATTTTTCATGCCAATAAATATACCGTTTGAGCCTACATATTTATGCCAACCCATTTCACTTCCAGCCTCAATTGCAACTTTAATGCTGTCATTATTTAATATTGCCCCTTTATATTCATCACTTTGCTCGTCAAAAAGCCTCCAACACGGCATAGAAATGACCCTTGTACCTACACCTTTTTCCTGTAATTTTTCTCTTGCCTCAACTGCAATTTCAACTTCAGATCCGGTAGCAAATATCGTCACTTCTAGCTTCCCTGAATATTCGCATAGTATATATGCACCAAATTTTGATAGGTTGGCCAATTGGTCAGTATAAGAGTGCATGTAATTAATATTTTGCCTTGAAAGTGCAAATAACGATGGAGATTCTTTTTTTTCCAATGCAATGCTAATGCACTCCAAAGTTTCAATTGCATCTGCTGGCCTAAAAACATACAGATTTGGTATAGCTCTCAGAGAAGCTAAATGCTCTATTGGCTGGTGAGTTGGACCATCCTCCCCTACTCCAATTGAGTCATGAGTCATTACATATATAACCTGCTGTTTCATCAAAGCTGAAAGACGTATAGCAGGGCGGCAGTAATCGGAAAATACTAAAAAAGTTCCACCATAAGGAATAATTCCACCATGAAGAGCCATACCATTCATACAATCTGCCATAGCGTGCTCTCTCACTCCATAGTGTACATAAGAGCCACTATAATTATTACTATCTATTGCCTGCATGTGCTTATATTTAGTACAATTTGAACCGGTAAGATCAGCAGAGCCACCAATTAGTTCTGGCATAGACTTAGTCAATAGTTCCATTACTCTGCCGAAAGAAGACCTAGTCGCTTCTTTTGGCATTAGCTCACATATTTGTTTCTTCAGGTTAGCTAAGTCATTTTCGATATTGTCTGGCAAACGTTTCTCAAGTCTTCTTTGTAGTTCTTCATTGATCAAGGATGTATAGTTTTGCTTTGCCCTCTTAACTGTTTCTATCCAAGCGTTTCTCACATCTTCTGGTACATGAAATGGTTCATAGTCCCAATTTAATTTTTCTCTCATCTGTTTTACATCTTCCTCTGTAAAGGTACCACTATGAGCAGAAGATGTGCCAGCACGGCTCGAAAATTTTCCGATAATAGTTTTGCAACAGATTAGTGTAGGTTTATCAGACTTTTGTGCCTGTTCTATTGCAAGGGATATGGAATCAAAATCATGCCCATCGATTTTGTCAACATTCCATCCATACGCTGAAAAACGCTTTTCTACATCATCAGAACAAGAGAGGCTAGTAGAGCCGTCTATAGAGATGTCATTGTCGTCAAAAAGTGCTATCAGCTTATTTAATTTAAGATGCCCAGCAAGGGACGCTGCTTCATGGCTTATACCTTCCATAAGACAGCCATCTCCTAGCATTACATAAGTGTAGTGACTGATTTCAAACTGCTTTTCAAGAATCGATTCAGCAAGTGCCATGCCAACAGCAGTGGCAAATCCTTGACCAAGCGGGCCTGTTGTTGCTTCTATACCAGAAGTTAAGCCAAATTCTGGGTGACCTGGAGTTTTTGATGTAAGTTGCCTGAAGTTTTTTAGTTCATCTATACTAATGTAGCCTGTCAGATATAATATAGAGTATTGCAACATTGAACCGTGACCATTTGATAGGACGAAACGATCTCTACTGATCCATTGAGAATCATCAGGGTTATGGTTTAGGTATTTAGCAAATAATACAGTGGCAACATCTGCCATGCCAAGTGGCATACCTGGATGTCCAGAATTTGCTTTTTGTACTGCATCAATTGATAAAAAGCGGACAGCATTTGCCATGGATTTTAGTAGTAGATGATTCATGTATTAATAGGAAAACTTAAAAGTGAAGTATACTATATCATAGTGGCAAAAACAAGTTGACACTTAATGTTAAAATCATTAATAATTTATAGTTAGATTGTGAGAATTTTTGTATGACAACTGTTATCAATAGAAAGTATAGAATCAGTCGCAGGCTTGGTGTAAACTTATGGGGTAGAGCAAAAGATTCGGTCAATAAAAGAAAATACCCTCCAGGTCAGCATGGTATTCTTGGATTTAAGAAGTTATCTGATTTTGGTAAGCAGTTTGCTGCACATAAAAAATTTAAGTTCTACTATGCAATTTCAAGTAAGCAGCTTAGACGTACATTTTTAGATGCTTACAAAAGAAAAGGTTATACGGCTGATAATTTTATTGGTGCCTTGGAATCAAGGTTAAGTTCTGTTTTATATCACTCTGGTTTTGTGCCAACAATTTACTCGGCAAAACAGCTTATATCTCATAAACATGTTACAGTTAATGATAAGGTGGTTAACATATCAAGTTATAGAGTGAAGCCTGGTGATATAGTAAAAATAAGGGAAAGAGCAGCAAAAATTCCTATATTAATAGAGGCTGAACAAAAACAAGAACGTAAGGCTCCAGATTATTTAGAGGCAGATAGCAAAGCACTTTCAGTGAAGTATTTGAGAGCGCCTCAATATTCCGAAGTCCCCTATTCAGCAGACATGGAAGTCAATTTAGTAGTAGAATTTTACTCTAGATAAACAACATAAGGCCCGTGTGGCGGAATCGGTAGACGCAGCGGACTTAAAATCCGTGGGTTTTGCGACCTTGGGAGTTCAAGTCTCCCCATGGGCACCAGTTTAATTTATTAAAAAAGTATGAAATGGCTTGATATAGAAGATATTGCAGAAGCTCTAGAAGAGAAATTTCCAAATGAAGATATAATTAGTATTAGATTCACTGAACTTAAAAGAAAAGTCTTGGATTTAGAAGAGTTTGATGATGATGAAAAGTATTGTAATGAAAAAATATTAGAGGCCATTCAAGCAGCTTGGATTGCAGAAAGATCTTAAAAAACAGATAGCTATAAGAAAATTACTGCATACAGTAAAAAGATAATTTTCTTGGAAATACTATACTTTACCCGAATTTTAATTAGCTTCATAATAATTTAACAAATTAAAATTAAAAATGATTACAAGGTAGGAAACACAAAATTCTGGCAAATGCTAGATATACAAATACTGCTTTTTATGTGTGAGGACGAGGATCATGAAAACAATAAGTTAGTTTTTTGTATAAGAAAGTTGTAATATAATTTAATTTTAAGCACTGGAAAGATGTTTAAATATAGCGGGCCAAAGAAATTAAAATCTATAATAGAAAACTATGCATTAAAATGCATGAAAAATAAGATCAGCAAAAATGAAATACGTCTTATTTTAAACTGGAAAAGTATAGTTGGAGAGGAATTAGCAGAATGTACAAAACCACAAAAGATCTCATACGCACAAAACGTAAATTCTGGTGTTCTGCATCTGTTAGTAACAAATGGCAGTAAAGCATTAGAAATGCAGCATATGGTTTCTCTTGTAATAGAAAAAATTACAGTGTTTTTTGGCTATAAAGCAGTATACGGTATAAAAATCAAGCAAGGGAGTTGACTATTTAACTATATAAGGTTAACCTAGTTACATAGGATAAATTGGTATATTGAAGTGAGTAGAATTTGTGAATTAACAAATAGAAAAAAGTCTTTTGGTAATAAGGTATCGCACTCAAATCGTAAAACAAAGCGTACCTTTCTCTTAAATTTACATAAAGTTACATTAACGAGTAATATATTAGAAAAAAAGTTTAGCTTTCGTATAGCGACAAGAACTTTAAGAACTATAGATTACAAAGGTGATCTTGATGCTTTCTTGCTCAACACAAAAACAATTAAACTAAGTAAAGAAGCGCAAAAGATAAAAAGAAGATTAAAGAAAGTTTTAGCAAAACAAGAGGTAGAGCTAGCTGTTTCAGATGCATAGTAAGCCTACATGGCTCAGAGCAAAAGCTCCAGCTGGTAAAGTATTCAATGAAACCTTAAACACTGTTAAGCTACATAACTTACATACAGTATGCGAAGAAGCTGCGTGTCCAAATATTGGTGAATGTTGGAATAAACGTCATGCTACTGTGATGATTCTCGGTTCTGTTTGTACTCGTGCTTGTGCGTTTTGCAACGTTGCAACTGGCATTCCTGATAAGCTCGATCCTCATGAACCAGAAAATTTAGCAAAAGCAATAAAAAAGTTAAATTTAAAGCACGTTGTCATTACCTCTGTTGACCGTGACGATTTATCAGATGGTGGTGCAAATCAGTTTATAAGGTGTATAGAAGAAATTAGAAAGATAACTTCGGAAACAACAATAGAGATTCTCACTCCTGATTTTTTAAATAAGAAAGGAGCATTTGAAGCAATAGCTATTGCATCACCTGATGTTTATAACCACAACATCGAAACAGTACCAAGGCTGTATGCAAAAATAAGACCAAGAGCTCGTTATTTTCATTCACTATATTTGCTAAAGATGGTGAAACAGATTAATCCTAAACTTTTCACGAAGTCAGGGCTTATGGTTGGTCTTGGAGAAACAAAAGAAGAAATCTTTCAGGTTATGGATGATTTACGTAGCGCCGAAGTTGATTTCATTACAATTGGTCAATATCTGCAACCAACTCCAAAGCATGCAAAAATTGATAGATATGTTACTCCAGAAGAGTTTGAGCATTATAAATATATTGCTTATTCTAAAGGCTTCTTGGTAGTTGCATCAAGCCCATTAACGCGGTCATCGTACCACGCTGAAGAAGATTTTAACAGACTTGCTGCTGCTAAAACTTCAACCTAATTTAACCTATCTGTTCAAAGAAATGTGCACTCCCTTTCTTTTCATTCAAGTAGCCTCTTATCCTTCCAGTAGCCCATCGGTGTTATTTCAGTAACACCTGTTATTCGAGTAGCCTAACACTGAAACCAAGAGGACTGACCAGGCAATCAGAACTGGTCACGCGCTGGAATGACACCGTCATAAATTGCTAGGCCTTCATAATGTCATCCCAGTTTCCTCTTTACTCTTGTCATCCCAGTACTTGATACTGGGATCCAGAAGACTGATTAGTCAATCAGAACTGGTCACGCGCTGGAATGACATCATTTTTTTTTGCATGAAAAGACTGGATTTTCATGATACCCACTTATTAGTTTCGTCTAATTTATTTTACCACTCTGCTGAACGGATACATTCTAACTGAGAGCAAAGCACACTTACATCATTTAACACCTTCAGTGGCTCCCCTAGACTATGTTCCACTTTTGTCTCAAATTTAAATCCCAAATTTCCAAAAAATTCTTGAAAATACTCAATAGTAATGTCACACAAACTTCTACCACTTGTTTTATAATTTTTCAGCTCTTTCGGAATAATAAGAGACACTTTACCATCTTCATATGTTACATTTCTACCCTTACAGTTCAGTTTAAATTCTACTGAACTGTAAAAACCTGGTGTTTTGATATCACTAGCAAGATCACTGCTAAGTACCCTTATACATTCCATGCTAAAACTGAGTTTTAGACAATTGGAACTATGGCAATCCATACTATAAGTTATTATTATATCAGAATCTAACACAAGCAAGCCAAGTGGAAAAAGAGCCTTTAATAAACGCAGAAACAAAAAATGATTATATCCTTCTTGATGATAACTAGTTATCAATTCTTCTATAATAGAGTCATTTGGAACTGTTGCACCAACACGTATAAACATTTCCATAAAGACTACTTTAAGAAACAAACAATAGTTTCTTTTCCCTTTTTCATTCCCTAAAATGAGATCTTTATGTTTTGAATATAGCTCCTCGATAAGCTCATTGGTTATTTTTTGTTTGTTGATAGTAAGGTTGTGTGATCTATCAAGGTCAATATATGTGTTGTAACCAGAGTTTATGCTACTCCAACCACCTGATTTCATTGGTATAGATTTTAAATCAGAATACTTGAGCTTTTTTACTTCAGATTTCAATGCGTTAACTATTTTTTTTGACATATCACAATCTTATATTATATACGTATTACGTACTTTTCATCATAAGTAAAGGTTTTCTGTAAAACTTGATTTACTTTTTATTATACTCACCTTATTAAAAAAAGCGGAGATTTCAATATCTTATTTTAAATTCTTCAAGTTTAGATTCTTGTCTTTGGTTGTATTTATATCACTTAATACTCCAAGTGGCTTATCCAGATTATACTCAAAATTTTCCTCAAAAAAGTGAAATCCAAATTTTTCGCAAAATTTCTGAAAATACTCAATAATAACGTCAAACAAATTCTTATCATTTGCTTTGTAATTTTTCAGCTCCTTAGGAATAGTGAGAGAAACCTTACCTTCTTCATATATCACATTTTCACCTTCACATTTTAGTTTAAACTCCACTGAGTTTTGTAAATCACATACTAAAATTTTATTACCGTTATATATACCATCATTTACGCTAAAACTGAACTTCAGATAATTTGGATCTTCACAACTTATATAGGTCCTTTCTCTGTAAGAAGGAATTAAATAGTGGAATGAATACATGCACAATCCAAAAGAACGAAGTGCTTGACTTTGAGAAGAAAAGAATTGCTTGTACCCAGACCTGTTATAATAAGTTATCAATTCTTCCATAATAGAGTCATTTGGAACTGCTGCACCGGCGTGTACAAATACTTCCGTGAAGATTTGCTTAAGAAACAGACGATAACTCCCTTTTTTGTCCTTATCTTCTGTAATGAGATTTTCATGTTTTAAATATAAATTTTTAATGAAATCATTAGTTATTGCCTTCCCATTAATAACAAGGTCACAAACAAATTCATATTCACTATTGAAGTCCATATCCAAATCCTTATATGTTCTATAATCAGAACTTTCTGTAGACTTCAAATCAGCATATCTCCTCTCCCTCGCCTTATCTTTCAACTCATTAATCATTTTTTTTGACATATATACTATTAATAGCTCTTATACTATAATATATATATAACTATTAACCTTTTAATAATATAGACTATCAACTGTAACCTGAGTTACTTTCCGGTTTACACTTGATTACTCTAACGATAGATTTTCCAATTCCATCTGATCTACTTGTACTTTTTCTAACTCACTTTTTACCTGTTTATGGTATAAGTTTGCTCCTCTAGCCCAAGATAGGTCACCATTTATTGTACAAACGTAATTGCCATTGTCCTCTTCGAAGCAAAACAGCTTCAGTTTACTTTCGTCTTGACCAATTAATTCACTACGAATTACTTCTACAGTATAAAATTGACCCAAATTCATACTTACTTCAGGATGTTGCATATACCTTAACACCCGTGGCTCATATAATTTTCTTATCTCACCATTTTTGAGATCACCTATTGTACACTCTATCTTCTTTAATCCGTATTTAATAACTCTCACTAATCTCTTCGTCTCATAATCCCACAGCTGTTCTTCTTCCAATCTTTTACATGCGGTAAAAAATTGTGATTCTTCTCTTTGCATAAACCGAGATAAACGTTCTGCCAACTCATAGCACATTTTTTCTTGACTCAGTATTTCTCTTTTATATTGAGCTAAAATATTAATCGCTATACTTGGACAACTTACTGCAATCAAGTCATTATTTAAATCCGTTTTAATAATTTTGCCGCTCTCTTGATTAACATGTACAGTAACTTGCCCTAACAAAATTCCCTTAGAAATCGTTATGTCTTTTCCTATATGAGTGTCAATGGCTTTTAAAGAATCAAAGTCTATATATATTGCACCTTTCTCTCCTGTCATTTTTTCTGAAAGAGCAAGAGCAATCAATCTAAAGGTATCTATTTCAACAGCAAAATACATCCTTTGCTCCTCTGACATATTATACATATTCTTAAAGAAATCCTTTATGCTAATGTCTTCACCATCTACCTTCCATCCTGTATCTATTTCGCTCCAGTCGTATTGGTGTAAATCTACAACATGCACTCCTTCCATTCCTTTCAGTTCACGCTTTAACTCATCTATTTGATTTTCTTCAAATCCAGGACCATTTATAACCAGATATATGTCCCTCTCCTCTTCATTTGTTAATTTATGATTTTTGATTATATCTAAGTAACTAAGATCACTATTCTTACCATTCAGTAGAGACGCACCATATACTCTTGGCACCCAAGTTAGTATTATTGGTGCTTTATTTGATAATTTTTTTACATTACCGATCATTATTTTACCTCAACACATTAACATACTCATATTATAATGAAATTTTAGCGGCGTACAAATAAAATCTCCTAGGGGCTTAAACATTCTCGTTTCTATATGTAGGTGACTGTTTCGAAGAAAATTATTTTTCAGCTAATATTTTAACTACTTTACTGAATTTTCTAGCACCGAATCGACGATACTAGAAAGTTCTTTAATCAATGCTATATAAGTGATAGCTCTCCCATTGCTACCCTGTCTACTTCTGCTCCTTCCAGCTTATTATCTACTCGTTCACGGTATAGATCTTTTCCTTTCATCCAGGATACATCACTATTTACTAGACCCATAGAATAGTTACCATTGTTCTCTCCAAAAGCAAATGACTTCCATTTGCTTTCTTCTTGACCAATTAATTTATCATGCACTATCCTCACAACATTTCGTTGACCTAAATTTTCTCCAAATTGGGTAAGGAAGGGAAAAAAAGCTTGTTCATATAACGTCGCTATTCTACCATTGCTTAAATCTTCTACACACCTTTCTGCATACTCTTTCTGATTCTTCACTTCTTTGATAATCCTTTTTATTTCATCTTTCTCTTCTTCCTTTTTCATCTCTTCCTCTTTTTCAAGCATACTGATGCAATCACCTAGTTTAATTATAGCTGAAGGTAAATACTCTACTAATTTACCGCACATTTCTTTTTGACTTAGTATTTCACTTTTATACTTAGATAAGATATCAACTGCTATGCTTAAATCATTTATCGCAATTAAGTCATTATTTAACTGTGTATAAACGATTTTTCCACTATCGTTAATACCTACAACAATCGGTCCCAACAATATTCCCTCAGGGATTGTTATATCCTTCCCTATATGAGTGTCAATGGCTTTTAAAGAATCAAAGTCTATATATATTCCACCTTCATGTTCCGTAAACTGCTTTAAGAGTGCCAGAGCAACTAATCTAAAAGTATCTATTTCAACAGCAAAGTATGTTCTTTGTTCACCTGTCATGTTATACATATCTCTAAAGAAATCTTTGATACTAGTATCTTTACCATCTATCTTCCATCCTTGATCGATCATTTACGCCACGTCTGACAACCATTTGAGGGTCATTCAGAAATGTTGGTTTCGCCATAGTGACAAGTTGCGAGCCAATGCCTAAAATTTCAATACACATGTAATTTAGTAGTCTCTTACGACACTCACGAGAAAAAAATGGGCTGATGCTATTCTAAGCGGACATCACATGGCAAATTAAATATCTTAGTTATTATATTTATTTTCTTGAGTTTGCAGAACTATTACTCATCACAATAAAACAATTTTAAACGAATTAAGTTGTGTTTATTTTGGATTTTACAATTCCTACGTTACGAGCCCTTTACAGAGCCCGTGGTCACGGATGACTCATACTTTTAACACAAAGTAAGTATTGGCGGCTGCGCGCTTTTAATGTCATTATATTATCATTGTGTGTAGAATGCCGTGTGATGCCGGCTTAGAAAGCCGGCATGGCTTAGAATAGCATCACCCCATTTCTTTCCCGTGGGTTTCGTAAAAGGCGAAAAAGGGACTCGAGGGTGTGTATTGCAATTTTAGGCGACGGGCTGACCACCTGTCACTATGGCGCTACACAATTTTCCGAATGACCTTCAAATGTCTGTCAGACGTGTCGTAAATGTCCGTTTTTTGCGGCCGTTTACGCTCTGCCTACCCCGCAAGGGATAAAGGCGTGATATATGTATGTATTTATGTATATTATCATTGTTATATTGTTATATCACTACATAGTATAAAATTAAGTCGCTGACCGTTTGGTGTCTCCTTATATCTTAAGAATAACCCAACGGATTTTGATGCGGTTTTTTTTATTAGATAGAATAACTTGAGGGGAAGGTTTATAAGTGTAATTTATTCCGGGAAATTGTCACATTCCCATGGGAAAACGGGTAGCCCAACTTATAGTAAACTTTTGACCCCCTTTTGACACCTTTAAGGATTAAAATTTCAAAAAAGCTGAAAAACGTATTTCATTATTAAAAGTTATTAGTCTAATCAGAAATTTTGAACCAGATCGATCCTTGAACCATGGTATGTCCTTCTGATTATAAGAATAATTTTCTTCAACGACCATGCGACAATTTTTAAAGAAAATATTGGACCTCCCACAGTAAATTGAACCACTACGAGTATC
>NZ_JBNRJY010000201.1:0-375 GCF_059414725.1 Wolbachia endosymbiont of Tuta absoluta | reverse complement strand
AGTAGCCTATAACACCACTTATCCAATACTCATCTTGAAAATAAGTGTCTAGCTCATTTTTAGCTTTTACTGAAATCTTGTAATGCTTCATACCTTCCAGCCATTTATCGTGTAGATCGATCCCAATCGATGACAGGATTGCAGGTCAGTTAAGGTGAAATCTGACAACTGCATTTTGTCGGTTAATATTGTGTGGACCTTTTTCTGTATTTTACGAGTGGATTTGTCGTATTTCATATTTAGGCTAAAACAAGTAACTGTTGGGTGTATCGGAACGCATCGGCAGACATCCCCCGCGGGGTGCGGGACGCAACTGTCATTCAGACATTCAACTTCTCTCGATCAACGCTCCGATTTGATCTAGATAATAAGTTT
>NZ_JBNRJY010000200.1:0-573 GCF_059414725.1 Wolbachia endosymbiont of Tuta absoluta | reverse complement strand
CCCCAATTCGATTTGATAAAGCAGTTAATATACCTGCATTATAAGATTTAATATTTTGATAATAGATTACTAAACAATAAGAAACTAACCCTAAACCATCTCAAGTCAAGTGTATTTTTGAAACTGTTCACACTTGGTGCACTGACTACTGTCTCTGGGAGAGTGTTCCAGAGATCATATGATTATAAGTCCAGAACTTTAAAATACCTGTATCCAAGCTGAATGCATTTCGCAGCAAACAGCAGACCAACACGGCAACTTGCAACAGCATTTTCTGACCTAAAACACGATAAATAATCATTCAAACTGTTATCATCACAAAAGAAAGTTTACTATGACTCATAACTTCCGAAACACAATTAAAATAAGGAACACCCTATCAGTAACACCGGCTAGTGTTACTTGAGCTATGGTGTGTATTGGGAATTGATTTGGTGGGAGGCTTCCGAAGGGGTAGGCGGGTCAGGTTACCGTGGTGTGTCGGAAGTGCAACGGCGCACGCAACGCCGCCGTGTGACTCATGCCACAGTGTGTCGTAAAGAAACTAATTGAGGGAATAGGTACGTTTTGTCG
>NZ_JBNRJY010000199.1:0-1121 GCF_059414725.1 Wolbachia endosymbiont of Tuta absoluta | reverse complement strand
CCGAATCGAGTCCATTGAGATCCACCATGGAACAGGGTTTGAAACCAGAAATGGACCTCAGATGCCGAAAATTGGTCCGGGAAATGGGACCGGTCAGCTGGTAAATTTAGTATGGGAGGACCATATTAATTTCCAAAATTAATACAATGCGAGAGGTTTTATGCTATTAACACATTTTCTGGGGTTTTCGTTGTCTTGGCTTGTATTCATATTTTGTTTCTAGCAGAGTTACATAATTGAATAGCCGTAGTACAGTATATCTTACTTACAATCATCAAATTTGATGTCGAAACCATCGTCGTCGTCAGTTGCATCCAGTTCCTTTTTTACTTCTGTAAACATTTAAAAGGTGTCATGAGACAGTTTTCCCTTTCTGTGAGAGCTGAGCAGCTCAGTGAGATGTTATGATTTTGGTAATGGCAGTGGCAAGGCCGGCCCGTAGATTTTCCAGGTAGGCAAATTTTTAAGTTTACGGGGGCGCCGGGCGACGAATTTTAGAGGCAATAAATACTACTGTCATTCCTGCGGGCCTCGGGTTGACCAGTCTTGGTATACTGTATAAATAAAGTGTTGACTATCCGTATCCATACTAATATTATAAATTCGAAAGTAACTCTCTATGTCTGTTACTTTTTCACGTCTAAACCAATGAACCGATTTTGATACAATTTGGCATAAACATAGACAGGAGCCTAAGAATGGACATAGGGTACTTTTTACCGCAGGAAACAAAGTAAACCATAAGAAACGCCTCACTCTTTTACTTATGCAACCGCTGCCATTCATAGATCTTTTCTTTAAACGCGCACGTTGTTATCCTGTCTAATGCGGACGAAGTCGCGGGTAAAAGCTAGTGCAATATAATTACAATCACATTTATGAGGCAAAAATTATACATATTAGTCATATATAGCATACTTTTTACCACAGGAGAAAATGACATAGCTGGGTGGAAAGCATTTATTTAAAAAAAAGGTAATTACCTTCTTGATATGCTCCAGGTACTTCTTCTTTTATTCCTATTGTGGTAAGAGCTGTAATAATATAAATCATAAGAAAATTAATAAATCACATAAAATAGTAGATATGGCATAGCTTGAGAACAATGTAAAATCTTCGGT
>NZ_JBNRJY010000198.1:0-744 GCF_059414725.1 Wolbachia endosymbiont of Tuta absoluta | reverse complement strand
TAAACAAAGATTTTATTGCTCTATAAAACAAATAAGATATTATTGCTCTTTAAAACACACGTTTGCCGTAGTAAGCCTTATAGCACGTTCACATAATGTCAATATGGGCAGGGAAATAGCAAGGGAAATGAGCAGCGCGAATGTGTAAACAGGTTACTCGTGCTACTACTCGTCATGTCGCTGCTTCCCGTGCTCCCTAGTGTCGGCTTTTCGTGCGCGAGTCAAAGGAACGGCAGCACGTACGCGTGTGGAATGTACAGTGTGTGAATACTTCCACGGAAGTATTCAAGCAATATTCGCAACAGCGGCAGAAGCAGGTGCATGGTGTGAACGTGCTATTATAAATCACGACGACCATTATTTAAAGATACCGGAATTTTATCTACACTTACTCCATTGCCTATCCTATGCAGCCTTTCGAGATTAAATACATTCCATTATCACAATGAGGAGCCAACTCAAAGCGACTGTGCCTAAACGCACCATAAAGGCGTACTTGAACTTTTACATTGACACAATTTCGACCAGTCACAGAAAAAGGCACAGTTGAGAGTGCCATTAGACCCCCAGTTTGCTAATTTTCTTGGTAATTTTTTGTCACTACTCACTTGGATCAATCTTGAGGTCTACGGGGAAGTCGATAGTCTTGACGATCTTCGCCGTGTGGCCCTCGGGGTCCAGCTGGAAGCACTTGAGATGCAGCAGCAGCACCACCGGCAGCTGCTCCAGCGACAGCTGCTGCCA
>NZ_JBNRJY010000197.1:0-347 GCF_059414725.1 Wolbachia endosymbiont of Tuta absoluta | reverse complement strand
GCAAATACAAAAATTACATTTTATATTTGCACTCACAAAAGTTCTTTAACAAAATGCGAAAATAGCTCAGTTGGTAGAGCGCAACCTTGCCAAGGTTGAGGTCGCGAGTTCGAGCCTCGTTTCCCGCTCCAAACATTAGCTTGTTGAATCCCAGTGATTCGGCAGGTAAGCGAAAGGGGCCTAGGCCCCTTTTTCGTTTTCTATTCCCTCTCGCTTTCTGTACCTCACCCCTCTTTAATCAGCGGCTATGTTTCTGGCCGTCGATTCGATATACCGAAGCAACAGAATCGCGCATTTCTCTTCCTAATGATGTACTTTTTCTCTCCTGACAAATAGTCTGGATATCT
>NZ_JBNRJY010000196.1:0-10209 GCF_059414725.1 Wolbachia endosymbiont of Tuta absoluta | reverse complement strand
CCTGTAAGACCTTGTGTACCATTGAAGCCCCTCATACCTGGCTCTCCCTTAGGACCTTCTGGACCTTGCAATCCATTTGCACCTGGTTCTCCTTTCTCACCCATATCACCTTTTATTCCCATGGCTCCGTCTAATCCTTTAGGACCTATATCTCCTGTTTCTCCCTTTGGACCTTGGACTTCTCCTGGATTTTTCCTTAGTTCTTCTGCAATGCTTTGTGTTAGCTCGGTATTATTTGCAAGGTTTTCTACTAATGTATGATTAGAATCACTTAGTAACACATCTGCTAGCTCTTCCATTCTGTTATCAGCTAATGCAATGGCTATTCCTGTTTGAATATCTTGATTACTAATAATTCTTCCTGCAACTTGCTTCTCTAATACTAAATCTCCGCCTTGGTCACGATATTCAAGCACCTGATTAGCAATAGTGCCATTATTAATTAATTTTTGTGCAACTTCTTCAGGACTTGCATCTCTACCTTTATCACCTTTAGACCCAGTATCTCCTTTGTCACCTTTAGAACCTATCTTTCCTTTCTCACCCATATCACCTTTTATTCCCATGGCTCCGTCTAATCCTTTAGGACCAATATCTCCCTTTGTTCCATTTATACCTGGCTCACCTTTTATGCCTGGCTCACCTTTTATGCCTGGCTCTCCCTTAGGACCTTGTGCACCTGGCAATCCATCTGTTCCGGTATCTCCTTTATCACCTTTAGAACCAGTATCTCCTTTGGGACCTTTTATCTTTCCTGGATTTTGTCTCAATTCTTCTGCTATTCCTTCACGTAAGACTGGATCATTTACCAGCACTTTTTTATCTTGATCATCTTTTGCTTCTAGTACTGCTCTTCCTAATTCACCTACTTTTTGAGTGTCAAAGAACTGATGAACAATATTTTCAACTATTGTTTTTGCTGCATTCACATCGCCTTTTAATTTGGCATACTCAAGCAAATACTCAACTAATTTTTCCTTGTCTATTTCTTGCTTCACGATTTCTAGAGCCTTTGGCTGATTATTTAAATCACTATGAAGCAGAAGATACTTAGCAAGTGCCCAATCGCTCACCTTACCTTTTATAAGATTGTGAGCTTCTATCTCGCTCATACTGCTTCTATCAACAAGTAGTTTAGCAAGCTTTTCTGCAAATTTTTCATATTTTTGGAAGGCTATAGGATCGGGATTATTTTTCTTTGTGGCATCGCTTGTTATCTTACTCACAGTATCTTTTATAATGTTTTTTGCTTCCTCTAAAGAAAGTTTACTTACTACTCCTTCAGTAAGTTTTGCTACATCAATTTTATTCACAAGTTCCTGCGAATTAAGATTAATTTTACCGGCAATCTGAGTTGCAAGATTTTCACCTTTGATACCATTTGCGTTAAGAACTGCTTCTCCTAGCTCAGCTTTTTTACTGGTAACTAATTCAGTTGCAATTTCTATAGCACTTGAGGCATCTCCCTTCTCACCTTTTGAGCCAGTATTTCCTTTAGAACCTTCTGGACCAGGAAAACCTCGGTCACCCTTATTACCTTTGGGACCTTGTTCGCCCTTTAACCCCCGTTGACCGTTACGACCTGGTTCGCCCTTTTGGCCTGGAGGACCTTGTACGCCTTTAACTAACGCTTTTAAAGAATCTTCTCGCTTTACACGCTCACCAAAAAGATGTGCTATTCTTTCTGAAAATCCCATGGAATTACTCTGATCTTCTTCCATTATAGCTGCTGCTAAAGGATATAGATGGGCTCTGTTAGAAGAAAATTCGGTAACAACTTGACTAATACTTGGAGTTATTCCATTAGTGCCTTGATTCCCTTTTTCTCCTTTAGGTCCTTGATCACCTTTTGATCCATGCGCACCTGACGATCCAGTATCCCCCTTGTTACCTTGAGGACCAGGCGCTCCATCGAAGCCTCTATCACCTTTTTGTCCCCTTTCACCTGGCTCACCTTTAGGACCTTGTACACCAGTACGTTCTAATCTGTCTATTCTGCGTTTTAAAAGTTCAATTTCTGTTTCTAAATTTATATGTTCTTGAATATTCACATCAACCTCCAAAAAGTTATCAAAATTTTCTAAGTTATAATAATAAGGATATGGACCTGGTCTATTGTCGTGCTCATACCCAAAAGAATTAGGGTTAAAATTATAAAAATTTTTGCATGTGCTATTTTCATACGATATGCAACCAACATAACTATTGCCTAACTTTTTTACTGCGAAATAGGTATCTTGTGCTTTCAAGCTCTCCATTTCATGAAAAGGGAATAACTGGAATGTATTGCTTATACGAGTAAATGCTGAAAGGATATTATTCAATATGCCAACTTTTCCACCAGTTAAATTATATACCTGATTATATACCTGAGCGCTCCTATATAATTTGTATATATTTCTTGATTCTTTAAACAAATAGTCTCCTATTTTTATTTTGAGTCTTCTATCAGGTGAACTTTTAAGATCTTCCAAAATAAGACTAACATTTTCGCTACTAATTATGTCTTTTGGATCTATTAAAACCTTCCTGTTTTCTAGCAGTTCATAATAAGTACTACAGCTTTCATGATTATATGTGTTAACATGTAAACCATTTGTGTAACCATAAGGCATATGATAAATAGTATCTATCATAGTATCTTTGCCATCATAGTAATAATAATAAGGTTGATCAGAGGTAGTAACTAAAGCGAATTTGTAATCATTTCCTACCCTTTCTAGCTTTAATTGTGGCCATTCAGATAAGTTGTTTAGTATACTTGCCACGTCATGCTTCAAATCCCAAATTTGAAAACTCAGGCCAATATTGTTGTCGATGATAATGTAAGATACACTAGGCAGGCTAAATGTTGTTTTGTTATTTAATCTTATTTGTGCAGGTATCCTACGACCAGTTCTATTATTACAATCTTTTTGTGGAATATCTTCCTTTTCTAGTTTAAAACGCATCTCCACCTCCCTTTGCGATTAGATATAATTAATTTATGGGTATTAATTATTGATTAATACTGATGATCAGTAAATATAATTATATTTTACACTAATTTAGTTATAAATTAACTTGTGAAAGAAAGTTGTTTTTTTACAACTGAGCATAAAAATGCTTTGTATTATCGAACTTCTTACCACTCCAGCTCTTTCATCTTATGGATGATATCGTTCCAGTGCTTGATACTGAAATCTAGTTCTTCCATAACCTCGTTGGAAAGGTTTTCAGTATAGGGACAAATTTTATTAATCTACAGAAACACCCTTACCCTCAGGATAAAGAAGCTAGTTAAATTTGTCAAGCAATTTTTTCATGACCAGCTAGATAAATAGCTACTTCTTCAATTTGATTGAGGTGAAAAATTGATTGCCGTTGCGGTAAATAAGCAGCATTACTGAATCTTTGCCGTCTTTTTTTACTGCTGAATCAATTTGTTTTTGAAAATCATTAGTATTTTCAATATCGATTCCATCTAGTTGAATAATTATATCACCTTTCTTAATAACACGTAGTGTAGAATTACTACTACTATCTACACTAGTAACTACTACACCCTTTGTGGGTGCATTGTTTTTTAGTTCTTTTGGCAAATTTGAAACGGTTAAACCACTTATATAACTAGATGTTGATTTATTTTCTTCTTGATTATTACCTGAATCATCATTTGTAGATTCCTCGATTGCAACCTTGATATTGACTTCTTTACCTTTTCTAAGTAACTTAACCTGTACTTTCTTTCCGGGCTCAGTTCGTGAAACCATATGAGGTAATTGCGTCATTCTATCAATTTTTTTGCCGTCAAACTCTAATAGTATATCACCTACTTTGATTCCTCCTTTCTCTGCAGGACTGCCCTTTACTACGCTTGCAACTAATGCACCTTTGATATCTTTTAAACCCAAGGATTCAGCAAATTCTTTTGTTATAGGCTGAACTTGCACGCCAAGCCAACCATGTTTTATTTTTTTACCACTTTTTAATGTGTCAATAATTGAAATAGCTAGATTAGATGGTATAGCAAAGCCTATACCCACGTTACCGCCAGATTCAGATGGGGAATAAATAGCAGTATTAATGCCTATAACTTTTCCATTTAGATGAAATAGTGGTCCCCCTGAGTTACCTCTATTAATTGCAGCATCAGTTTGAATAAATTCATTCATAGTACCAATACTAATGTCTCTAGATCTTGCAGACACAATTCCTGTACTTACAGAGCCACCTAAACCAAAAGGGTTGCCTATTGCAATAACTGTATCACCAACTCTTGCTTTATCAGAATTACCAAATTCAACAAAAGGAAGATCTTTATCAGAATTAATCTTAAGCACAGCAAGATCAGTTTTTGCATCATAGCCTAAAACTTCTGCTTTGAAATAAGTATTATCGTTCATAGTAACTGTAATATCTTGGGCATTTTTAATAACGTGATAGTTGGTTACTATGGTTCCACTTTTATCTATAATAAATCCAGACCCAAGTAACGTCACTTCTCTATTAATGCTAGGAGCTCTATCGAAAAATTGATCAAAATGCTCGAAAAATTCTCTAAAGTCATCAAAGAAATTATTTCTTGGCGTAAAAGGGATTTTAGTTCTACTGTTATTTTCTTGCTTAACTATTTGCTCACTTGAAATATTTACAACTGCGGGAATAAGTTCTTCCACTATATCAGCAAGCCCTTTATTACAACTACATACAGGATCTGCAACTGTTTTTGCAAACAGATTAGCATATGAAGCAAATGAAATTAAAAAATATGCAAATATAGATAAAATAAATGCTTTACTTTTCATAAACTATTTCCATCCCTTGTTCAAAATATCTAAGAAATTATTATTTGGTGAAAGCACAAATTTAGTATTACCCTCAGCAAATGATTTACTGTAAGCTTTCATAGAGCGATAAAAGTTAAAAAACTCTTCATCAACCTTGAATGCCTCATTATAGATTCTAGTTGCTTCAGCATAACCACGGCCTCTTATTTCATGTGATTCTTTTACTGCACTAGAGACAATTCCCCTTTTTAATTTATCAGCTTTTGATCTAATTTCTTGTCCAGCTTGTTCTCCTTCTGCTCTAATTTCTTTTGCTTCCTTTTCTCTTTCAGTTTGCATGCGGCGGAATATTGCAGAACTATTTTCTTCTGGTAGATCTGCTCTCTTAATTCTTACATCTATTATCTCTATGCCAAATTTTCCAGCTTCAGAATAAACTCCACGTTGAATTAATTGCATAACTTCTGATCTCTTTTCATTCAATAAACTAATTAATGAAAATCTTCCTATATTCTCCCTTATGTGAGCTTCTATGACAGGATATAATCTTCTAACTAGCCCTGATTCATTTTTCACAGTCTGATAAAAAGTGATAGGATCTATTATTTTATATTTTGCATAAGCATCTACTATAATACGCTTTTGATCTGCAGTTATCACTTCCCTTGGAGTTTTATCAGGACTTAGATCTAAAATTCTCTTATCAAGAAATTCTACGTTATTTATAAATGGCAATTTAAAATATAAACCACTGTCCCTAACATCTTTTACGACTTTACCGAGTTGTATAACTATTGCTTGTTTTGTTTCTTGAACAACAAAGATTGAATTAGATAATGCAATCAATAATGCAACAAATACAAAAGCAAAAACAATTTTAATATTACTACTCATGACTATTTTCCTAGATTTGTAAGAGGTAAATAAGAGAACATACCTTTCAGATCGTCTGTTATAACAAATTTATCTACCTTGCTAAAAATATTTTCCATAGTTTCAAGATAAATACGATTCTTAACAAGAGAAGGATTTTGTCTATATTCTTCATAAAGAGATAAAAAGCGATTTGCATTACCTTTCGCTTCATTTATTATTTCGTTCTCATATGCTTCTGCATCTAATTTTATCTTTATTGCTTCACCTTTTGCACGAGGTATAATATCATTACTGTAAGCATATGCTTCGTTTATAGTACGCTCCTTATCTGCACGAGCACTTTGTACATCCCTAAATGAGCTAATCACTTTTTCTGGTGGGTCAATTTTTTTCATTTGAACAGATAAAATTTCTATACCCATTTGATATCCATCAAGAATCTGTTGCAATAAAATTCTAGTATCTCTGGAGATTTCAGCCCTACCTTGACCTTCGAGTGCAAAAGAGATCGTATTTTTACCTATTATTTCTCTCATGGCACTTTCAGCAGCATTTTTAACGCTGAAACCAGGTTTATAATCCCGCACTTTGAATAAATAATCTTTGGCATCTCTAACTCGCCACTGGACCTCAAAGTTAACGTTGACTATATTCTCATCTCCGGTAAGCATCACTCCTTCACCACGATCTGTATCTTGCCCATAAGAGCTGCTTATCCCAATTTCTTCACGATTTACTTCTTTAACATTCACTTTAAAAACCTTACCAATAGGGTAGGGAAAGTGATAACGCAAACCAGATGTTTCTGTATTGGAATATTTGCCAAAAGTAAGTTCTATACCTTCCTCACTCGGATGGACAATATAGAAACCAGTACAAAAATAAAACAACAAAACAATAAAAATGATGAAATAAGGTTTTTTCCCTCTATTTCTGGTTAAGCCATTAAAAAAGCATCTTATATCAGACACAGCTTTACTTAAAATATCTTCATTACTTGAACCTGACGGTTTCTTTCCAAGATTCCAAGGATTACGCTCATCCATAAAAATTATTAATTGTATAACTAATACGCTGATATTACTTAATCTTATCAAAAAATGCAAAACTATTTTGTTTGCAGATTAATGATCGGAGTGAAGGATGTGATCATACACTTCCTTTTTCTCTATATTATATGGTCAATTCTACAGAATTTCTGGCTTTTTTTGAATTCTTTATTGTCGTTTTTGATAAGTATCTTTAGTTGTATATTAATTATTAACATAAAAGACAATGCCTGGGATTTAGGAAACTTAATTTTAATCAAGTAGCTGCATAATAAATCATCGTCAAGTAATAGAATGACATTATCTACTATACAAATTACCTGCAAATTGCAATGTTCGAACAATTGTGTATCTGAGTTTTGAGATGACGAAACTAGGGTTGTATAATCTATACACATTTGTGACAATTTCTTACCTTCGCTCAAATAACTTTTCAATATCGCTTAATTTCATTTCTATATAGGTTGGTCTTCCGTGATTGCATTGTCCAGAATATGGTGTTTTTTCTATTTGCCTCAACAACTCATTCATCTCCTCTAATTTCATCTTTCTACCTGCTCTAATTGATCCATGACAAGCAATTGTAGCTAGTATTTTATTTATTTTATCCTCTATAGGTAGAGTATCTTCTATTTCTATTAATCTATCCACTATATCAATTAGCATTTTCTTCACATCTATTGACCCTAAGATTGCAGGTATTTCTTTTACTATGATCGCATTTTCTGATTTAATTTCGATATCAAAGCCCATTTCGAAAAGCTTATCCTTATAAACTTCTATCATTTCCATACCGGCTTGACTTTTGATTTCAACCATTTCAGGCAAAAGAAGTTTTTGTCTTTTTATACTTGATTTCTCCTTTAAGCACTCGTATACTAGTCTTTCATGGGCTGCATGCTGATCTACTATAATTAGTTTGTCTCTTACCTCGGCAATAATATAAGTATTGTAGATTTGACAGTGTGCAAACCCAAGTGGATAATCCCTTATTAGATCGGTTTGTTTCCTTTCCAAAATTGTAGTTTCTGCTCGTGGAGGAGATTTTTGCATACCAGTATAATCAAACGATTTTGAATGTTCTGATAAGCTTTTTGTCTCTATATTTGGAGAAGTAAACTCTCTCATTAACTGGTTTTCAAAAGGATCCGACCTTCTTCCATAAAATTCATTTTTAAGACTAGACCTACTAAAAGGATCTGATGATAGATGATTCGTTGTTGTTCCATTCTGGGCCAATACAGTTTCTGCAAGATCTATTCTCTTTGATAGCACTTTTATTAGCCCTCTTCTCACTATTTCATATATTAGCCTCTTGTTCTGAAACCTTACCTCTGATTTATTTGGATGCACATTTACATCAACTTGATCATACGGTATCTCTAAGTGCAGCGCTGCAAAAGGATATCTATTGCTTGGAATAAGGTCGTGATACGCATAACGAATTGCACCAATAAGTAGATTATCTTTAATTGGTCTACCATTAACAAATGTATAGATCTGAGTTGAATTGCTACGATTGACAGTAGGTTTACAGATGTATCCTGTAAGTCTAATGCCATCTTCTTCTTCACTAATTTGCAAAGAGTTTTCATGAAATTCTTCTTCTACTTCGCATAGCCTGCTAAATAATGAGTTCTGCTTAGCATACTTAAGAAGCTTCTTATTATCGGAGATAAGAGTAAACTCAATTCCATAATTGATCATTGCTAAGTTGTTTACAATATCAACAATGCTTTGTGTTTCTGCCCTTTCGGTTTTGAGAAATTTTAGTCTATTTGGTGTGGCAAAAAATAAATCTCGTACTTCAATATATGTTCCTATCGATAAAGGATAAGGAACAAGCTCTCCTATTTTTTCTCCCCCCTCATACCTTATAGACCATGCTTGATCTGCTTTGCTTGCCTTAGATGATAATTTTATTCTGCTTACTGCTGCAATTGAAGGCAAAGCTTCTCCTCTAAAGCCAAGATGCTTGATCTCTATCAATTCACTGTCACTCAATTTTGAAGTAGCATGGCGCATAAACGCAAGTTCTAAATCATCCTTTTTTACTCCGCTACCATCATCGATTACAGTAATGAGGTTACGCCCACCACTTTCTATCTTAATTTCTATCTCTGAGCTTCTGGCATCTATTGCATTTTCCACTAATTCCTTTACCACACTTGCAGGCCTTTCTATTACCTCTCCTGCTGCTATACGATTTATGGTTTTTGTATCTAAAAGAACTATTGCCATTATAATGTTGGTTTTTCTTTTACTGCTTTAGTTTGCCCCTCTCTCCATTTTTTTAATCTATCTGCAATTTCACTATTAGAAATCGACAATATAGATGCAGCAGTAATAGCGGCATTGCATGCTCCACTCTCTCCTATAGACATTGTTGCAACTGGAACACCTTTTGGCATCTGCACTATAGATAATAGACTATCTAGCCCATTTAATTGCTTGCTATGCACAGGAATACCGATAACAGGTAAATAAGTAAGCGATGCAGTCATACCAGGTAAATGAGCCGCTCCTCCTGCACCAGCTATAATAACCTTAAAGCCTTTTTCTTGAGCAGACTTAGTAAAATTAAAGAGTCTCTCTGGTGTTCTGTGTGCGGATATTATAAATACATCATGTGAAATTTCCAATTCTTTTAATAGGTTAATAGCATGCACCATAGTGCCATAATCCGACTCGCTTCCCATAATTACAGCAACATCCTTTTTCATTTTTTCTGTATTAGACATGATTTTATTTACTAACCAAATAGTATTTCAGAAGCAACAGATATTTAAATTAAATTACGAATATGATATAGCATTCTTATTAAATAGAAACTTTAAAAATTGAAATGAATCCCTATATTAAAATATAGAGGTATAAATTTCGGATATAAGGGTCTATTCATAATCTTTTTAGAAGCAAAGCGGTGGAAGCAAGAAGACGATTTGTAAGCTAGTATTGAATTTTGCTTATCACAATTGTCTACACTTTTCTATAAGAGTATTAGAGACTTACCTTTTGACAATACGGCAAAGATTTCTACAGTTACATCCTTTTATTTGTTTCTTTGCAATTACTTTTTTATATATATTTCAAAACACTTTCTTTACTTCCGCTATGTTTTTTACTTCATTTATTAAAATAATCTTGCCATTTTGAAAACATTGTTGATTCACTGAAGCCACTTTTTAGGACCTGTAACACTATGTAAAATATATCCTAAATCTTCTTGATTTTGTTTCTTTCTACAGAACTCTACTCAGTTTTTCTCCTACTCATCTTGCTCTGTTTTCATAATTTACATACTCTATCTCCGGTTTATTCCTTTCTTGAGATCATGTACAGTCTCTAAAACGAGTTTGTAAAATGATTATTTCTGTATTTTAAACTTTGCAATTTCAACTTATTCTCTTTAATAGTAAGTTTTTTACAAAATAATAGTTTGAAATTACTAGTATTTTGATAAAAATTATAGTCGATCTTCTTAAAAATTATGTAGTTAAAAGGGGTCTTTTGTA
>NZ_JBNRJY010000195.1:0-1591 GCF_059414725.1 Wolbachia endosymbiont of Tuta absoluta | reverse complement strand
AGCATAATATACTGTTTATCAATGCCAACATATTCAGCCATCAATTTTCTAACTTTGTTATTGCTGCCATATGGCAAAAAATATCTTAATAAAAGCTGTTACACTATTACTAGCAAGATATCAATCACGCTCTATTGGATCGATCTTAGCTCGTCTTGCTGTCTAATGCTACGTTCACACTATGCACCTGTTCATGCCGCTACCGCGAATATTGCTTGAAATACTTCAACTCGAGTGAGTGCCATACACTTCTCGCAGCAATATGAGTGAGCGAGATAGTAATACATCCCACTCGCGCTCGTGCTGCCATTCATTTGACTCGCGCACGAAACGCCGAAACTCGATGCACAGGCAGCGGCATGAAGAGTAGCAGCGCAAGTAACCTGATTTACTTACATGCTCGCTCTGCCCATTTCCCTTACTATTTCCCTGCCCATAGCTCGAGTGTGTGAACGTGGTGTGCACGCGGCATTAGTACCGCCGCTGAGTGGTGCGATTTGAGCTGACTGCAATTTTTGATGCACCTTACCTAACCTAGCTTTTTTCTGCGTCGCTTCAACCGAAAGCATATTAAGAAACAATATTGCAATGCCGGCTTTGATGACATGTACGGTACATCAACTGCTTAATCTATCCCTTTTCAATTCAAGCTAGTCTTAGTGTCGTCGCGGCCAAGTGGTGCTATATTAGCTTAACGCCATTATTGGCAGCTTTTGGAATACTTTTTGGGTATCCAAATAGACTGTATGCGTTTTAGCTAATGTCAACATTGAAATAATTTTATGTATTGTAATTTATTTATTATTTTGGTTAATTTGTAAGTAGCAGACGCAGAATTTTAAATATGTAAAACCATGTAATTTTTTTCTTTTAATGATGGCAGATAGATTGTTACAAAAACGTGGGTATGTTAAGAAGTACTTGCAGAATTTCAGGGACCTTATGATAGATAGATTTATATTTAGATAGATAATTATATGGATGGATGGTAAATGTACATGGTATCTGGTGAAAAAACAGCAGTAAGTTAAAATGTTTATGTCAGACCCCGTACTATGTCTAGCTAAGTCGGTTTTACGCGCAAGGCCAGACTATAAAACGTAATAACGTTTCATAAAGAGCCTCATTTACGCCATTCTCAGCCTTTAAAGAATAGTAGCGCAAGTTAAATGCGCGCTCTAAACGAAACGAATAACTTGACATGTAACGCGCAATCATACTAACGTAATGTAATGGCACCTTAACATTAACAGCCGTGTGATGCCGGCTTAGAATAGCATCATCCTATTTCTATCCCGTGTGTGTCGTAAGATGCGACTAAGCGACACGAGGGAGGGTTACATATGTATTGCAATATTAGGCGATGGTCTGACCACCTGTCACTGTGGTGTTACATAATTTTCCGAATGACCCTCAAATTTTTGTCTGACGTTGCGTATATGTCCGTTTTTTACAACGCAAAGGCAACGCAAATGTAACAGCAACAATAGTCCACTACTTGAAGGTTTTGCTATACCCACGACGCTTGCCAGGCGGATCGATCCATTTTGGGTCGCCGAGACTACGGAGTTAGGTCTTAGGAAAATAAAAT
>NZ_JBNRJY010000194.1:0-628 GCF_059414725.1 Wolbachia endosymbiont of Tuta absoluta | reverse complement strand
CAATTTGTTGCGGAAACGTCTTCCATGATTTCTAATTATCGTATGGGATTTTGTAATTTAAGTGCGTCATACAATGTAAGAAATATGTGTTCTTTATAAATAAATGGATATAAATAATAAGTATATTTTATTAGAATATTGTTGATACCTCAAATCAGACAATGATAGGTGCCTTGATTTTCTCATTGTAATTACTTAGTCCGCATTTCTAGTAATAAGTAGATATCGAGATCAATACGAGCAATGTTTGATCAAGCGTAGATATGTGTGCATGTTATGGCACGCTAAAATATGTGCTAGACCCTTCGTGGGCATTTGGCATGTGTGACGCGCTAAGATACGTTTTAGCCCCCTTCATGGGCAGGAAACATGTGTAGCGTGCTAAGGAACCCATGTGTTAGCTCTCGTCGGTTGGTTGGTAGGGACTTACTCGGACTCCTCACACAGCGCCCTCATGAGCCCTCTCCCTCTCCAGTCTGTATGCGTGGACGCGATCGATCATTCGGGTAATACTGTTTTGCATTTAGCTGCTAAGAATGGTCACGTAGATGTAGTAAAGGTTTTACTCGAAAAAGGAGCAAATGTTGATGAGAAAGGTTGGCGTGATGCGACTCCTTTGCATTTCGCT
>NZ_JBNRJY010000193.1:0-959 GCF_059414725.1 Wolbachia endosymbiont of Tuta absoluta | reverse complement strand
TCGTTGTGATATTTTGAATCAGGCGGACGCAATGAATCTATAAATCGCTATGTATGACTGTATAGTTCAGTAGGTGACAAAATCTTAGCGTAATTTTGTATGAGGCGCTAAATCTAGGGTTGTTGTAGATCAATGGTCACGGAACTTATTTATACTCTTGACTTTTCTCTCTTCTCTACATCTATTCCCTATTTACGACCAACTTTATTGTAATGAAACACTTAATTGATTTTCTTTATCCATTCTATAAAACCGTTTGACTCGCTTGCATCCGCTAGGTGTCTAGAATGTAATTTGGCCACAACACTTGTTTACAATGCCTTGCCTCTTCTATCTAATCTACGTCTGTCCTTTATTTACCACTATCGTCAATGTAATGAAAACCTTCATTTGCTATATATTCTCCAAAACCTAGGTGTCGTATTATGTTCCTTAATGTTTCGCTAAAGGACGTTAACTCCTGTTCTTGCGAAGAGACAAGTATTTGGCCACGGATCGATCATGGGAGGTAATCTATAGTTTCCGGGCGTCCGTTCCGTCCGTACCCGAGGGTTCTATGCTTTGTTATCCCTTACCCATTCAAACGGAAGAGGCAAGCTTGTTATTGATTATATTCTTAATTCTAAGTCATATCTATGATATCACTTTTATCATCAGAAGTGGGACACGCGACAATGTTTTTATCGTAGCCAAATGATTAGTGCGAATGTGTGTCGCCCAGCCAATGGTAGGTCAAGTTCGTTTCGCCTACGACGGGTGCGGTTGTCCCTGCTTACAAACGGGTTTCTAATTGTTGTCCCTAATAATGTTTCTGGCTGTCCCTTTTCCTCCCATTGATTTTCCCGATCGATCTTTCCAACCGAGAGGACTAGATAGAGAAGGATGAGAGGAAAATCTGGGAATTGCTACTACTGCACTTAATGCTGTTAGAATAATAGCGACAGTAGTACATACAAGAG
>NZ_JBNRJY010000192.1:0-322 GCF_059414725.1 Wolbachia endosymbiont of Tuta absoluta | reverse complement strand
CTTAGTGATTGGCCTTCAAAAAGAACCTGTTAAACGTAAGATAGAAAACTATACTGAAAAAATGAACAGAATTGAAGAGGCTACAGGAAAGTTAGCTAAGACAAAAGTAGGGGATCGATCGGGGCTCTCCATTGAACAACGAGCTCCTCTAAATGGTCGAGATAGTTAATTGTAGCATGAGTCGTGAACGTCACGGTCTCATGACAGTGGATGAAGCTATGAGCTGCTCGGACGTAGTTTTTCAGTACCCAAAACTCGTGGCAAGTTTCTACCTTAGGCTTGAAGTCCCTGTCTTGACATGCTGTCATCATCTTCACCATAG
>NZ_JBNRJY010000191.1:0-424 GCF_059414725.1 Wolbachia endosymbiont of Tuta absoluta | reverse complement strand
ATTTAAACGAAATTTCTATCACAATTAAAATAACCTAAGAATATATCAGCTATTCTAAAGCTAAAGGAAGGCAAGCTGCTTCTAAGAAATGAAATGAAGGCTACAATATTTTATTATTCTTGCAATCATAGATCGATACTTTTGGTGATTGAAAATTGTTGCTTGTACTACCTTGTTCAAGCAGGTGCCTATGTTATGAAACTACAGGCTACAAGTCTACAGGTGACTATATTTAAGGCTTTATTATTTATATGTGCTGGAGTTATCATTCATATAATAAATGATATACAAGATATCGATCGGTAATTGTAAAAAAAAGAAATTTGCATAACGCAATTTTCTTTTTTTTATAACAATTGTGTATTGTCCCAATAGAAAACCGGCTCGGGCGGGATAAAAAATAAAAATAAATGCAAATAAAGGT
>NZ_JBNRJY010000190.1:0-679 GCF_059414725.1 Wolbachia endosymbiont of Tuta absoluta | reverse complement strand
TAGTTGGTACACTCCATAAACAAATTTCTGGAATATTTGGTTTAGTTTTGGGAATCTCTGCGGTATCAGGAGTGCTACTAGTGACAAACCACACCAACAGTTATAGCAGAGTGGTACTTGTGACCCACCACACCAACTGCTATATTTCTGCACCGCACTGTCAGTCACTCAAAACCGTTCGGACGAGAACGTATTGTGTTTTGTACGGATTTCCCGCCACGCGTTTTTTGATGCCGCGTGTAATGGACGACTCACTTTGAGATCGATCAGACTGAGTTAGACAGTTTGGTCTTTAGACCATTCTTATGCCGCGTGCATAAGAATTACATTGGCGATTTGAGTGTCTAACCGCACGTGAGCTTGACTGGATGTAAATGGTGCTGAAATAAACTGAAAAGATTTCTTTCCATGTAAATTAAAATGATGACTCAAATGTCATAATAAAAGAGGTGGGCAAAATGTCAGATAGAAAGTTCCTATTGCAAAATCGAATCAAAACCGTACAATCAAAAAAATATGAAAAGCATGCTGAAAAGCATTCCCTTGTAGATCGATCTGGACTAACCAGACACAAATTGAAGCACACTGGTGAAAGACCCCACACTTGTTTGCATTGCGGCAAAGGATTCAGACAGAAACACGAGCTCAACAGCCACATGCTGTCACACAGTGATTCAAA
>NZ_JBNRJY010000189.1:0-580 GCF_059414725.1 Wolbachia endosymbiont of Tuta absoluta | reverse complement strand
ATTAACAGGAAAGGGTTTAGGTTATTTCTTTTTATCAGCTCTACAGTCTTAACTAAATGCTAGCCGTTAGAACAATAACGTATTTGTTCTAACTCGTAAAACCTAATGAACTTGGACTTTATGAGTTGCCTTTTTATATTTTTTTACATTATGTGTCCGGTGTTGTGAACGACACGCGAGGTAGAAGTAGAAATTAACGTTTATGTTGTCATTTAAGTGTGAATTATTATAGAAACAGTAAAAAAGCGGATACGATCGATCAAAGGCAATCAGACGCTCAGATGTAACGCTCCTATCAACCTAATGTAACTTCATTGAACGTTACCGGTTCGGTGATGGAACTCCTAGTTTGGTTGTACATCTATAGCCTACCTACATTGGCTTGTATGTAGCAATGTGCCATTCCCAATATTAGTAATTTACTGGGAATATTTCAATTACAAAATTTTATAACACTTCCCGTGTAAGGTAAAAAAAAATCAAAACTTGCAAAATGTTTAAGCGCGGGCAGGATTTGAACTTGCGACTTTCGCCATCACTAGTGGCGACGCCTATTTTATCTAGACTACCGCGGGTCGTC
>NZ_JBNRJY010000188.1:0-423 GCF_059414725.1 Wolbachia endosymbiont of Tuta absoluta | reverse complement strand
ATACTTACTATCTTCGGCCCTTATAGCGTCGACAGTGTGCTCCAGCACCGGCGAGGCCCACTGGTACACTTGGTACGGAGTGGCGACTCGCTCAAACGGGTGTTTCTGCATCCTGCGCTTCTGTACCATGGCGAAGTTGCGCTTGAAGGCGGGAGAAATTATGCTCAGCAGCTCGATTAAAGAGTGGCAGAGCAGAGGTGGCGTGCATGGACGAGGGTTGAACACATCCTCAGTGGACCTGGGGAAATGTATATAGTTCTATCAGCTTTCCTGGAGAAGAAATGTATTTTGCGGATCGATCTCAGACTAAGGGAAGCACAAAAGTTAGGATTTAAAAAAGCGATTATGCCTAAAAATGGCAATTATTCTTCTCATGATATTGAGATAATTAAGCTTGGTCATATAAAAGAGTTAAAAGAGATC
>NZ_JBNRJY010000187.1:0-9180 GCF_059414725.1 Wolbachia endosymbiont of Tuta absoluta | reverse complement strand
ATTTGATCATATGCTACAAAATTACCATAATGCTTTGTTATCGCCGCTGTTAACGTTGTCTTCCCATGATCCACATGTCCTATCGTTCCCACGTTTACATGCGGCTTTCCAAATGCTTCTACTATCGCTGTCATAATTTTAACTCTTCTACCTAAAATATAAATACATCAACAAATAATATGTTGATTTTATATAAATACAACAAAAAAAAGAGCGGATAGTGGGAATCGAACCCACGTCACTAGCTTGGAAGGCTAGAGCTCTACCATTGAGCTATACCCGCACAATGGAGGAGGTAGGATTCGAACCTACGTACGCAATGCGGACAGATTTACAGTCTGTTACCTTTAACCACTCGGTCACTCCTCCACAAAAATCTGTTAAGAGAACACTACCTTAACTTAAGTTTTATTATTCCTAATATTAAACATCCAAATCCAAAAGATCAAGTAATAAAAGCTAATCTAACTGATTTCAGTTAGATTTTACTTTTATATAACAAAATATTGTCAATAAAACGCCCAAATAAGTAATGTGAATCATGTGTACCTGGCGCTTCTTCTGGATGGTATTGAGTAGAAAAGACTGGGTAATCCTTCATCATTATCCCCTCTACACTATTATCAAATAGAGAAATATGAGTAACTTCAACGTTACTTGGAAGAGAAGCTGAATCAACAACAAAACCATGATTTTGGCTAGTTATCTCAACTTTTTTACTCTCCAGATCATAAACTGGATGATTACTCCCTCGATGACCAATATCCATCTTGACAGTCTTTGCTCCCAAAGTAACTGCAAGTAATTGATGGCCCAGGCATATGCCAAAAACTGGTATTTTAGATTTCACAATAATTTCTATTTCTGAAGTTACACTCTCTCCTATCTCTTGTGGATCACCAGGGCCATTTGAAAGCACTATACCATCTGGATTCATGCTTAATATTTTGTGAGCAAAACCTGTATCTGGTTTGACTAATTCAACCGTACAATCAAGTTCTACTAAGCGTGAGATTATACTATTTTTTACACCGAAATCAACAATTACAACCCTATATTTTGCATTAAGAACGCTTTGAAAGTTATTACTTAAACTGACTTTCTTAGTTATTTCTATTCCATTTACAGATTTGTATTTCTTCAATTCATCTAATATATGTACCTCACTTGACGGACATATCATTCCATTTTGAGATCCATGTTTTCTCAAATATCTCGTCAAAGCTCTAGTATCAATTCCCGATATCCCAACTACATTATTTTTCTCCAACCAATCATTTAAACTAATATATGAAGAAGAGTGAGACATAGGAGAAAGTTCACGCATAACCACACCACTTGCAAAAACTTTTTCTCCTTCATTATCTTTGTGATTTATTCCAACATTACCAATATGAGGAAAAGTGAACGCTATTATTTGATCAGCAAAAGAAGGATCTGTTATAGTATGCTGATAACCTGTCATACCAGTGGTAAAACAAACTTCACCTATACATTTGCCTCTTTTACCTACCGATTTTCCCAAAAAGTACTTGCCATCTTGTAAAACTAAAGCTGCATCCTGCATTTAATTCTCTCAACTCATTTAAAATATTATATAAGAATTTTAAATTACAAGTAAGCAAATACTAAATTTCCCTTTAAGTTTATATAAAATTCAAAATTATAAGTAGCTTTCTTTTTTTATTATTTAGGAAAATTATAGCAAACTTAACTTGTGTGAATAGGCAATAGTCATTACATTCATACTTCATGTTATATAAATTCACATGGATAGAAAAACTTGTCTCATTACAGGAGCATCATCTGGCATTGGAGAAAGTCTAGCACGGTTGCTCATTAAAGATCGATGGTTTGTGGTTGGCATTGCAAGGCGCACTGAAAAACTGGAAAAATTAAAAGAAGAATTAGGTAGTAATTTTTTACCTATAACATGTGATGTAAGCAAAAGTGAAAATATTAAAAACTCGTCTGATTTTTTAAAAAAGCAAAATATTATACCAAATCTCTTTTTTCTTAATGCAGGATGTGGCGAAATAGAAGATAAGTTTCATACCAACATTCATAGAAAAACATTTGAAACCAATTATTTTGGCGTTATCAACTGGATTGAAGAATGGATTCATCATAATTCCTTGGCAACTTTTGCGGTTATATCTTCTCTTGTTGCTATGCATGCAACACCACATGCTTCTGCATACTGTGCCAGCAAAGCAGCACTAAAAAGTTGTTTTCAATCACTAAAAATCCAATATTCTAACAGTAGCACAAAGTTTATCACCATAATGCCAGGGCCAGTAAAAACAGATATGTTTAAGTCTAATAAACCACTTCCCTTCATATGGGAGCCAGAAAAAGCTGCAGCATATATTTTAAAAAGTATATTTAAAGGAAAGAAAGTTATAGCGTTTCCAATTTTCTGGCGGTTATTTTTTCATATTTTACAAATTCTTCCCACTAAAATGACTGCAAGAATCTTACGATAATCACCAAATCTACCATCTTGTAAAGCTAAAGCTCTTCAAAACTCAATCGCAAGCTTCTCCACACAAAAACATCTTGACTATCGCATGTTTCATATTATATGAATAAACTGTTAATGAAAGTGGAGGGTTGCAATGCCTAATAATACAGATCAGTCTAAAAAAATAAATGAGAAATGGTTATTTATAGGAGGTGCTTCACTGTTTCTTGTAATAATGCTACCATCAATTTTTCTCTTAGCAAAAATAGCTATGATGTTTGTTATAATCTCAACTACAGCAATAGCAATAAAAATTGCCTCAAAAGCAATATCAAACGTTTTAGAGGATAAAGAGAATCAATCAACACAAAATAAAATTATAAACCTAGCTATTGGAGCAGTGTCCATACTTGCAGGTGGGCTATCATTACTTATTACAGCAAAAGTTGGTTTCATCGCAATATGTTCAACTATAGCTATTTTAGCTCTGTATGAATATATTAAAGATGAAAAAATAGGTAAGGATATAAATGATAAATTCGATGAAATAGCTAATAATACAACTGAGTTTTGCGTCAACAGCATTGAAAAACTTATTCCATCACAAAGTTGTAAAGTGTAATCTTTTGTTTATAAATTTTTAGATGCATGGCTAACGTATAAACACTGAAATCAGCACTTCCTTTCTTGTTATACTAGTAATGGCTTCCATCATCAAAAATGTTGTATTACTTTTATACTCGCAAATCTAACTGGATTCCAATGCTGGAATAACATTACCTTGAATGGAAATCGGTGCGTGATGTACATCTGTATAGAGATTAAATATGTCATTCAGTTTGTTATCATTCTAGTACTGCCATTCTATAGGTAACAGCTGTACCTGGAGCTCCTCTCTTGTCATTCCAGCACTGGAATCCAGAAAACTTAATTTCAAACCAGTACTTTCCCTCTTTTCATCCCAATTTCCAAAATGTTACTCCAGTACTGAAATCCAGCTTTTTTATAACTATCGAAAACACTGTATTACTTTACAAATTTAACTAAATATAATTACTGGCATGGCACGTTCGTAAAATTACGATAAAAAATTACTTGACAAACTCTAATAGTTTTGTTACCATGCACGGTGAAGGTGTTCTAGAGCTCGGAATCTATCTTCGTCTGCAGACTTTTCAATTCAATTAATCTATAATCTTCAGTTAAAATATATTTTAGCTATACTTCGGTCGTAGCTGTATACATTTTTCTCAATCTTTTTTATTAGTGGAGGACTATCATGTTTAAAACACTGAATTACGCATATCATTGACCTACATGTCTTTAAAGGACAGATGGTACCTATGTCCTTTTTATATAAATTATTGTGTTTTTATGTCTTTTTTAGCAATGTCATTTATTGTTTTACGCCCCAGTCTTTTTCAAATATTGCGAGCCCTTGATCAGTAAGTGGATGATTAATTAACTGTCTAAGTATTTTTGCTGGCACAGTAATTGAATGAGCACCAAGCCGTGCAGCTTCTATTACATGTGCTGGACTTCTTACTGATGCAACAAGAACTTTTGTCTTAAAATTATAATTAGAATATATAGTGCATATATCTTCTATTAGCGATAAGCCATCATAGCTTATATCATCAAGGCGACCAACAAAGGGAGAAATAAAACAAGCACCGGCCTTAGCGGCAAACAGTGCTTGTCCAGGAGAAAAACATAATGTAATGTTAGCAGGTATTTTATGTTCTGTCCACAACTTTTTACAAGAAATTAATCCTTCATGTGTAAGAGGTAACTTTACTACGATATTACTAGCGATTTTCGCTAACTTAAGGCCTTCCTTAACCATATCTTCATGGCTATCTGCAACAACTTCAACACTAACAGGTCCTTTTATAATAGAACATATTTCGCTTACTAAATCTTCGTACTTATCTTTATGTCCAGATTTTGCTATTAAAGAAGGATTAGTTGTTATACCATCAATGAACTCTTTTAGCTCCTTAATTTCATTCAAATCAACACTATCAAGAAAAATTTCCATATTATTGTCCTATTAAAAACCTATTTTTACAAAATATTGTCATCTTTGAAAAGTATTAAATAAAATCGGATTTTTAACTCAACTCAATTTTCAGTCCGTTAGGAAAGAAAATATTGCACTGAGACACAGTATAGCGCTTTCCTTAATTGGTTGCATTTTATTAACAAAATTAGCATAACCAATTTCTGAAGTTTACTAGCTTTACGTTCAATAGAAATTCTTGCATAGCCTAAAACTTAGTGCTACTATTAGTATAGTAACACAAATAGATAGTGGGGAACAATAAACAAAATGACTAAGATCTAGTTTAACGCTCGCAATTAAATTCAACTAAAAAGGTTAATACAAAAGGAGTTAATCACTCCCAAAGTAAATATATTATCAAAACAATAGTAATAGGGGGTATACTATGTCAACAAATTTCCTGACATTGAAAAACATATTAGCAGAACTGAAAAGAAAAAATAGCATTACTGTTTTAGAAGAATACTATCAGGACAAATGGGAGATTTATGACTTGCTCATGGATTTGACAAATGATGAAAATTTTAAGCAAGCATATATAGATCTATCTTTCAACAAGAGCTTTAAAAAAAACTTTATAGAATTAGCAAATCAGGCAAAAAAAGCTGTAAGTAAGTATTTTAGAGACAAAGACATAGACCTTCAAGCTTTTTATGTAGAAACTAACAATTCTGATAAAGTGTTAAACATTAATCTTATTAATTACAATAGAAGTGAGCCAATAAGAATTAGTGATATCTTACAGCAAGAAAGGGATATTAGCACATTGAATATTTATTGCAATAAAAAGCATGACATATACGCTTACCGAAAAGGTAAGGAAAGACATTATGAATTTAAAGAGGGTGCATATTATGAAATGACAAGCACTTGGCCTGTGCAGGACAAGGATGGGAAAACTTTTACCTGTACTATGGTTATGAATGTAAGTAATTCTGGTATAACTAAAGTACTACAGTTTAATGGTAAAGATTTTGAATCGCCACCTGAGGAGTTTTGGGAATTAATAAGACAAAATGAGGAATTATATATTCAAGACCTCTCTCTACATGATGCTGTAAAAGCATTATTGAAAAAGAACAAAAATGCTAACATTGCACCGGCTGTTAGTAATCTGCAAAATAACGAACATATCGTAATCAATCAAGACGAAAAGATGAAAGATCTTGAAAATGATGCTAAAAGCAATCCTATTCTTTCTTTCACTAGCAACAATGTATCAGAGGTTAATCCACAGCAGATTGCAACTCAGGCAATTGCAACTCAAACAGAAGTTAATTCACAGCACACTGAAACTCAAACAGAGGTCTCTGTGCAACACGTTAAGACTCAAACAGAAATTGGCTCTCAACAGACTGAAACTCAGACAAAAGTTGATTTACAAGAGGTTGCAATTCAAACAGGAATTAGTTTACAGCACACTGAAACTCAAACGAAAATTGGCTCTCAACAGGCTGAAATTCAAAGTTTACAAGAAGTTGCAACTCAAACAGAAGTTAATTTACAGCACACTGAAACTCAAACAGAGGTCTCTGTGCAACACGTTAAGACTCAAACAGGAATTGGCTCTCAAGAAACTGAAACTCAGACAGAAGTTAATTTGCAAGAAGCTGCAGCGCAAACAGAAGTTAACTCACAACAACTAGATCAAAAGCTTACAAAAGCTGAACAAGAAATTAGAGAATTAAATGAGCAGAGGAACGAATTACGATATAGGTTCGACAAGGCTGAACAAGAACTTGAAGAGTTAGAAAAGCACAATAGTGACTTACAGAATGAACTTGGAGAAGAAAAGCAAGAAATTAGAGAATTAAACGAGCAAAAGAATAAATTACAATATAGGCTCGATGAGGCTGAGCAAGAAATTAGAGAGTTAAATCAGCAGAGAAACAACTTACAATGGGGAGAGTAGACCAGTGGAACTTCCCCTACCAGTCTCTCGCAGAACTGTACATAAACCTCTCAGCTTATACAGCTCCCATTATTTAGCCTTTTTGACCCTAAACCTAGTGTCCAATGATAGAAAATATTTGGAGACCTATCTCTCACCTTTCCTAGAAATTGTCTTGCTAGTCTTCCGTGACTCCTGAGTCTCTTATATTTCCTTTTGACCCACTTTTCTAGATGCCGCTCTACATTCTTTAGAGATTTGTAGACCTCAGTTCTGTAAAATTTGCCATAGTACTGATACCAGCCTCTGACTATTGGATTTACTTTTCCTGATATCTCCTCTAATGTTATATGCGTATTTCGTAGCATTTTCCATGATCTTATGGTTGTAGTAATCTTTTTCTTGGCCTTGTTGCTAATTGCTGGGAGAAATGAAACAAAATGCTTCCCTATTTTATTTCTTGCTAACCTGGGTCTGAATGTGTAACCCAGAAAATCAAAACTTTGTTTAGGAAATTCATCTCTCCTATTGTCATCCTTACAGTACACTATCTGTGTCTTTTTAGGATGTAATTTCAACCTATACTCAGCCAATCTTTCTTCGATCATTACTTTCACAAATCTTGTCTGTTTCTCTGTTCTGCAGTGCACTATCGCATCGTCCACATATCTCTCAAATGGTACCGTCGGATAGTTCTTTTTCATCCATATATCAAACACATGATGCATGAATATATTAGAGATGATTGGGCTAACTGAACCTCCTTGCGGAACTCCTTTATCCCTAACTACTTTACTGCCATCTGCAAGTTGTATAGGGGATTTCATCCACCTTTCAACATATAGTATGACCCATTTGCAGTCTGTGTGTTTCTTGATAGCCTGAAGTGCTAAGTCGTGATCCAGATTGTCGAAGAACCCTGATATATCAAGGTCTACCACCCAATCGTACTTCCAGCATCTCTTACGCGCTGTATCTACCGCATCCAATGCTGATTTATTCGATCTATAACCATATGAATCCTCATGGAATTTTGGCTCCACTAACGGTTCGAGATACATTGTTGCTGCTGTTTGCGCTATCCTATCTGATACTGAAGGAACACATAAAATTCTTTGTCCTCCTCCCATATCTTTCGGTATTGCTACAGCTTTTACAGGCTCTGGAAAATAACTTCCGGATGTCATACGATTCCATAGTTTGTATAGATTATCTTTTAGATTTTCCTCAAACTTTGTTATCGAAACCCCATCTACACCAGCAGCACCTCTATTTTTCGATACTTGTTTATAAGCTCTCCAAATAAGTTGCTTTGGTATATCAAAAGACTTTGTTTTATTCATTAACTCCTCCCTTTCGGTTGATAAATAACTAAAACTAAATAACTCAGCTCCTTCGCTCCATTTCCATTACAGAAACTTCTTCACTACTACGAGCTGATCCGCCCCTGTTTTCCGCATCGGTACTCTCATCCTCAGAGATCAGCTCCTTGGATTTCTCCCTTATCATCGAAACGACAGGTTCCCGCAGTTCCACGCAATAGCCCAAAATAGATTCATGCCACCTCTATGCCGGACGCCATCTATCCAGTAAACAAGCTCCCGATAGATTTATCCCAGGTTAAGTCTAACCCCTGGTTTTGACATCATCCAATTCCTTTCGACACTTTATCAGTGGTTCATTTTCATTCATCTCTCTATTTTACACATGACGCATATTTGCGCCTTTTCCATAACGCTCACTACCTTAGCTTTTTACCAAAGCAGCTTATGGTTGTTTGAAGCCTGCTCTTGTAAGCCGGCTCCGAGGGGCCCACCCCCATCTATTGCGTAGCTTTTGCACTTAGTTTGCTCTTACTTGAACATTCCTTGTGTCTCTACGGCACACCAAACTCGCAGAAATTAAAATATTTCTTGAAAAAGAGCTTGAGAACATCGCTGCTGCATCACCAGTGAGCGATGATGTGAAAACTACCGCAAGTAGTAAAAAAGCTCCTGTGGTGGAGTCTGAAGGAAGTGAATCAAATTTAGCATCGTCGAGTTCTGAAGATGATGATTTTTCTAAACTTGAAAGTGACGATTCTCCTAGAATTTCTTCAGATCCTCCTTCGTTTGATATTATTTATGAAACAGAAGTACCTGAAACTGCAGCAGAAATGCCTTCAATGGTCACCGAGGAAAAGTCTGATGATCTAAATGACGAAAAAGATAATCAGAATTTGACAATACCTACAGCTGTAGATGAGGGTACATCGCCTATTCCCGAAAGTCAATGTGGTACTGCACACAATGAAGAAGATTTTACTGTTCTACCTCAATCATCATCATTAGGTTTTGCAAATGAAAGTGTTAATACCGTAATATCAATTGATAATAACAGAAAAGAGCAAACTTCTAATAAACCCGCCAAGCATGTAGAACAAGTTGCTAACGAAAATATACAACCAAAATCAGTAGCTAATAAGCAAGCTAGTAATAGCAACAAAATTTACACAAAAGAGAATAGCGTTAAATGGCCTACTGTGGCTACATGGATGTTTGCAGTAACTGGAGTACTTTCATTAGCTGCTGCACCAGCTGCATATTTTGCTCTCGGTACTAGTCTGCTGGTAGCAGGAGTAGCGGCAGGCATTGGAGCTTTCTGTATAGTTGCTGCTATAGCTGTACATTATTATAATAAGGCACCTTCAGGTCCACTTAAAGGACCAGGTGTTGAGGAGGTTGTTCATAATGCTGCTGTAGAAGCAAGTTAAGAAATAGT
>NZ_JBNRJY010000186.1:0-471 GCF_059414725.1 Wolbachia endosymbiont of Tuta absoluta | reverse complement strand
CTGGTGTTAAAGGTGCATTCAGTGCAGTATTCGGATTGATGTTGGCACCCACATTGATTGTGATTTCACTGTATCAAATGTATGTCAATTTCCAAGATATTGTCCTCGTTCGCCACATGATCGATCGCCATTTTACTGATTCCAGTCTCTGTTATTTTCATGTTAGGTTTTTTCACCAAACGCGCAAGATTTGCAGGCTTTGTCTTTGGTTCAATGCTGTTCATGTCCGTGCTTTCTGCGACCATTGCGATTTGGTCTGAAAGCCTTTCTTCTACGGCATCACAACTCTATGCAATGGAAGGAAAGGAACTACGTTTTGGTGAAGCATCTTCCGCACTTTGGGCAGCAGTGACCACACAAGTCAACAATGGATCGATCGTGTTGATGAGGGCTATGGATTGAACACAGATGCTTTATTACAACTTAAAAAGAATGGTATTGATTTATGTATTTCTGTTGCATAAAGTTGTG
>NZ_JBNRJY010000185.1:0-3627 GCF_059414725.1 Wolbachia endosymbiont of Tuta absoluta | reverse complement strand
AAAAAATCGCAAGTTTCTTTGTCTAGTGGTGCTAAAGATTTGGGCTATGATCGATCACCTAAGGGGCGAAGTTGAAGGATTAAAAGCAGCAATAATTGACCATAATGACGTAGAATGGGAAGCACCAACTCACTCTGATATATTGTGGTAGTTAGGAAAGTAACAGCTTGCTAGCAGGCTGTTGCTTTCTTTCACATACCATTTCAATACAACTGAATTAGGAAATCTATTTTAGGACTTTCGGCTTATAGTTCTCATCATGTTTTGCAAACACCGTATCTGCAAGAAAGGTACCATTATCAAACATTTTACCTTGTACAACAACACCACTTTTTTCTGAAAACATTGGTGGAAGTATTCCCTGATATTTCACCATAACGCTCTTATTAAAATCTGTCATCTGAAAAATTACTTCGCTTTCGCTCCGTATCACGCTATTTTCAACAATCATTCCACCAACACGGATTGGCTTTTGATTATTTGGTAAAACTATTGCCTCACTTACTGTATAGAAAAATGAGATATTTTCTTTGAGCGTTGTTAAAATAAAAAAAACTGCACAACTTAAAAAGCAGAAAATTCCTGAAGTTATAAGTAATCGCTTATGTTTCTTCTTCATTATTATCTTTCAGGCTTTCTAGAATTTTTTTACTTTTAGTATAGCAAGAAACGGTAAAAATCAAATTTCCACCAATCAGTATGAAACTAATAAGGTAAGCAAAAATTACATATGTATTCATAATGCACTGCCAATAAATAACTCACCTGCATCAAAATAAATTAAGCTTCCATCCTTTTGCTGCAACACCAATTTACCACTTTTATCTATATCAGCAAAAATTCCTTCATACAATTTGTCAGCTAACTTTACACTGATTTGCTCATTCATTTTGAATGCTTTTTTTAACCACATTTCTCTTATAGCATAAAACCCATCAAATAGCCATTGCTTTCTTAGCTTATTAAAATTTATTATTAATTCCTTTAACAGATCCATGTTAGACACAGATTCACCGTAATTGCTAATGCACGTTGTGCCTGGAAGTGGCGCATGATTGACATTAATTCCAATTCCTATAATGAGCCAATTTGAATTGGATTTTTTTTCAACCAATATTCCGCTTATTTTCTTGCCATCGATTAGAATGTCATTTGGCCATTTATGTTGAAGATTGAGATCGTTTATGAATTGATCTCTTGTCATCCCAGTGCTTTGACACTGGGATCCAGAAGAAAAAGTATGGATTCCAGTGTCACGCACTGGAATGACACCGCAGTGGGTTTGATTATTCAAGAAATTTAACGATAATAAAGTATTTCCAACAGCAAGAGCAGTCACAAAAGTCAATTCTGTCAATTTGCTGACATCCTTTTCTTGGTTAATTATCAAACTCGCATAGAGATTACCCTCTGGAGAAATCCAGCTTTTTCCAGTGCGTCCCCTGCCTTCTGTTTGTTTATCAGCAATAATGACAGTTTCATTTGATATCCCTTTCTCAATTAAACCCAATGCTTCTTTATTAGTACTTGGAACTTCTTTGTAATGATAAATACGAAAACCTTCAAGGATCACCTTGTCAGCCCTTTAGTTTAATGAGTGAGTCAAGATCTTCTACATACAAGAAAAGAACGAGATTGATCAGTGAAGCCACTGAAGTGATAATGAATAGACTCTTAGAATAAGCAACCTTATTACCACTAGCTTTATCAAAATACATAACTTTCATGATATTTAAATAATAGTAGCATGATATCACACTCGATATTACAAGGATCAAAGACAGGCTGATAAAGCCAGAATTTATTAAACTTTTGAATATAAAAAATTTAGCGATAAAACCTGCAAGTGGAGGTATTCCCGACATCGAGAGTAATAGTATAGAAAGATGGAATGCTAAAATTGGTTGCTTTTTTCCTATACCAGATAAATTTGCAATATCACAATCATCATCGTCAATTTGTACGAGATATGAGAATAGCCCTATGCTTGTGATGATATATATCACCAGATACATTAAGGCACTATCTGTTCCTGCTTGTGTAAAAATAGAAAGTGAAGCAAATATAAAACCAATGTGACCAATTGAACTGTAAGCAAGCAGCCTTTTTAAGTTTTGCTGACGCAAAGCCCCAAAAGCTGAGATAAGCACAGACAATGCTGAAACGTATAAGAAAATAGGCTGAACATAACTTTTTACATTTACTAACTCTTCATTCATCAATCGAATTAAAAATGTTACAAGTGCAGCTTTTGGGGCCGTAGAAAAAAACGCAGTTACTATGGTAGGTGCACCTTGATAAACATCTGGAGCCCACATATGAAAAGGAACAATAGCAAGCTTGAAACACAAACCAATTAGAACAAAGACTAACCCAAAGACTATTCCATAAGTTATCTGATGGTTTTGCAAGAATGAACCGAGCTCAGAGAAATTGACTTGTCCTGTATATCCATAAAGCAGCGACATTCCATATAGCATAATGCAGGAAGATAGTGCACTGAGTGTAAAATATTTCACTCCCGCTTCACATGAATAAATCGAATCTTTATTAAAGCTCGCAAGAACATACAAAGATATACTCATCAACTCAAAAGCTAAATAAAAAGAGATCAGACTATTTGCTGAAACCAAAGTTATCATGCCAAACAGTGCAAAAAGAATCAGTATTGAAAATTCATATTTATAGTCATATTTTGATAAATTCAGCATCAAAAGTATTAAAATTCCTGTGCTGAGAATTAACCCTTGGGCTGACCTGATGTATAAATTGAGTTTTAACAACGAATTAAAGAGAAAAATTTCATTGTTTTCTGCCGAAAGAATTAAAATAATTAAAGTTACCACTGTGCAGCCAAGTGCTAATAAGTTGATAGTTCTGCGGTTAAATATAATCCCAAGCAGTAGCAACACTAACGAGGAGATAATAGAGAACATTTCCGGCAATATCTGTATATAATTCATAGCGCATTATATTTGACTAACAAATTTGCCATACATGGCTTCAAATAATTCAGTGCAAGGGTTGGGTAAAATCCAAGCAAAATAACAAACACTGCAAGCAGAATTAAGACAGAAAATTCTATGCTATCCAAACGGTTATTTAATAATTTAGAATAGCTAACCCCCCATATTATTTGCTTACATAAATTCAGCATATAAACTGCGCTTAAAATAGTGCCAAGTGCGATAAATCCTGTAAAAAACCCTATGCTCTTAAACATCCCAACCATAGCCAAAAACTCACCTGCGAACCCAGATGTTCCAGGTAGCCCTATTGAAGCCATTGAAAATAAAATGAACATAAAACCAAATTTTGGCATTGTGTTTACTATGCCAAAATATTTTGCAATCTCCAAAGTTCCAGTTCGAGTATATAGCATTCCAACACATAAAAATAAAGCAGCAGAAATAAGGCCATGACTAATCATTTGAAATATGCTACCCAGTACTCCTTCCTCACAAAATGAAAAGAGGCCAGCAGTAACGATCCCCATATGTGCTATTGAAGAATAAGCTATTAACTTCTTTATATCATCTTGAGCAAACGCAACTAGAGAAGCATATATCACCGCAATAATGCTCAGCACAACAACGAAATTTGAAAAATACAAACTTGCCTGAGGAA
>NZ_JBNRJY010000184.1:0-512 GCF_059414725.1 Wolbachia endosymbiont of Tuta absoluta | reverse complement strand
GACGTAGCACTCAAGGAGTCACTCTGTTTAAAACAGAGAGTAGAGAAAAGGTGGTGTCAGTAGCGAAAATTGAGGATCGATCGCGCGATGTGGTGATATATTGTATTTGGTCATTTCAAGTAAAATGTTGGCCAAACTTGGGTCGGTTATATTTTGACTTGCTGCAACCCCGACACCAGCTTTGGCACGAATACATCTTGCGGCAACAGCGGGAGAGGATGAACTGATCGCAGCACCAAATTGTCCTGTTTCACTACATCTTGCAATAATTGAAAATGTCATAGCGTTCTCGTGTCGTTGCTTATTTTAATCAGGAATCACAGCAGTCGCATCGACTTCTACAAGCCACTCAGGTCGAGCTAAAGCAGAAACAACGATTCCAGTTGAAACGGGATAGACGCCTTTAAGCCATTTACCTACGACACGATAGACATCTTCACGATAACGTGGATCGACGATATATATGGTGATTTTACAAATGTCAGCTAACTCACCTCCTGCTTCTTTAAGCA
>NZ_JBNRJY010000183.1:0-633 GCF_059414725.1 Wolbachia endosymbiont of Tuta absoluta | reverse complement strand
AAGGTCTCCAATTGAGGTTATCAATTTCTCAAGATTTTTTTTTTGCTGTACACATTTTTCATTTATCAATTCTCTCTCTATAGCATCTTTAATTTCTTCAAGCTCACCTTTTTTTAAAGCTAATAACAAAATTTTAAATCAATTGTGAATTTGTGAATAATAGTCCCGTACATAGTATAATTAAGTAAATGGGGTTTAACGATTTATAAGGATATACGAAAATGGATGAGAAATTATATAAAAATTAAGGGATTTTACTATATCCACAACCATTCATCCAATAACCACACTCATAATCATAACGTATTGAAGTCTTTCGGAAACAGTACTTATCAGATCGATCTTCTAAATGCCTATATAAATGAATATTTGACGTCTAATTGCATTCATCCAAAATCTGAATAAATCATTAAACAAATTTTACGAGCTCGTTCTATCAAAATTGGTCTGGTAATTAAGTCAATCTTCGCCACCTCCGTGAATACCAATAACTTTAAAAAACATATTTGAAACTTACTTGCCTTCCATAGACAGTATCTTTACCAAACCCTAAGCCAAAGAATATAAATGCACCTACAGCCAAAGAGTAAACATTTTTCATAATGCCTAGTACTATAACAACGTGCTCAATAT
>NZ_JBNRJY010000182.1:0-1255 GCF_059414725.1 Wolbachia endosymbiont of Tuta absoluta | reverse complement strand
CGAAATATAAAAAAAATTGACTTGCCATACAAAATTGCCGATCAGCTGATTTGAGTTATATATAGAACTCAATTTTTTTGTTATTTTTCGACCTATGTTCCTTAGGAAAAGTTGTTCCTTATCACCAGCCTGTCTTGATATTTCGCTCTTGGTTTCTAGTAAAATTTCACCCTATACCTACATACATAACATACATACAGGGTTATTTTTTATTCACCCTGAAAATTTTACAGGGTGATTCTACTCATGATTCTGAACAACTTTTATTATAAGGTCACCAGCGAAATCGCGAAAAAAAAAAAACAGCTGCTCCATAGAAAAGTTCACACCTACTCGAAAAAAATGTATGGAACAACTGTTTTTTTTTTTTGCGATTTCGCAGGTGAGGTGACCCCATAACAAAAGTTGATCGATCCCATACTAAAAGTTGTTTAGAATCATGAGTAGAATCGCCCTGTAAAATTTCCGGTGTGAATAAAAAATAACCCTGATATAATTGTCGTCTGATTTGGTGTCAGATTGGAGAGATCTCGAGTGGGATCAATTGAGGCCAAAGAATCTAGAGTGGCATCTGCTCATGTATTTTGCCAAATCTATACGACCGCGCGCGTGCTGCCGCGCTGCTAAGAAACCGCATCAAAATCCGTTGCGTAGTTTTAAAAATCCAAGCATACATAGGGACGCACATCAGAACCGACATGACGTGCTGATTAGAAGGCATAATAGGAACTTATAATTTCAGCCATATCTGGCCCTCAAAACTTGCGTAGTGTCAAGACAAAAACCAATAGAATAATAACTGTCAATTTTGTTCACAGGCAAACGTGGTAGAAGGTTTGAGTGATGTTTACCAGGAAATAACATCATCACCATTTAAGGTATATTTCCTTGTCGTAGGAATCTCTTTCATAGGTTTAATTTTTATATTAGGTTTATACTTTGGTCGCTTGACTAAGAGAGCTATGTATGTAAAGAGAAAATAGAACAAATGGTTGTATCAAAATATTAAAACAGGATCGATCTTATATAGAAAGTTTTTTCTCGCGACTGAAGCAAATATTTGAGGGCCGTTTCAGAAAAATCGTTTTTCGCCAAAGTGATGGGTTGTCAGCCTGTCGCCTAAAATTGTGACACTTGAAAGCCTCGAGTCCGTCAGTCGCCTTTTATGCCAACCGCAGGAAAGAAGTAGGGTGATGCTATTCTAACCAGGCATTACACGGCACTGTACACTCTAATGGTAATATTTTATTTGACC
>NZ_JBNRJY010000181.1:0-626 GCF_059414725.1 Wolbachia endosymbiont of Tuta absoluta | reverse complement strand
TGTTATAAATGCTAAAGTTGGTATGTTTGTTTGTTTGTTACTTCTTCACGCAGAAACTACTGAACCCATTGTAATGAATAATAACAAAAAATTGTTTTTATTTTATACGGGCAACGCCGCGGGTAACAGCTAGTTTCAAATTAACACAACGCCATCCGGCATGACAGCACAAGAACTGTCAGTAGAAAAGTCCCTAGCAGTAGCAGCCCCTTTTTTTAACTTTCCAGCACAGACAAAACGTTCTTTGAAATTCCGATTCGTATACGATCCATCACTCAATGCTAAATGACGTGTCAATGCGGGTCTCAGTAACAGTAAGAACTCGGAAAATGTGAGGAAATTACTGTGATTGAGCACCGGTTTATTCTGGCTTGAAAATGACGGATGCCATTTATGGTATTATTGTGTATGCATGTTTTATTTTTCGACAATAACGTATTATTCTATATCAAATCATCGATCGATCGAATGACTACTATCTTTTATTATAGAAATAAACCGTAGTCTATGATTTTTCGCCAACGGAACAATGCTGAATGAACAATAAATTTTCTTTCTTTTTTATTTCTTTCATCAACTTCTCTCCTGAGCCAAGAAAAGCGATATATTCTTTTATCAGGTTGATC
>NZ_JBNRJY010000180.1:0-379 GCF_059414725.1 Wolbachia endosymbiont of Tuta absoluta | reverse complement strand
CTGATGTATTCATCGGACTCTCTGCAAAGGATGTGCTCAGCGAAGAGATGTTAAAAAGCATGGGTAAAGACCCGATCGATCCGAATTGCAAGATTATCGATATTATGAACCAATGTATCGATAAACCTAGGTAAAGAAATACAACATTAGTAACACCAAGGATAGCATTGAAAATTAACTAAAATTTGAAAGTAAAGTGGCCAGTTGTATTTCGACCGAATATCACAATTGTCAAAGATTTAGTCACTACATAGTACAAAGTAGGTATAAAACAAATTTATTTATTTATTTATTTAACCGTTTATTGTACACAATATAACACAAAGGACATAACATTATAAAGTCGCTTTTGTGTCGCATAGCCATCTTACCGCGATGT
>NZ_JBNRJY010000179.1:0-792 GCF_059414725.1 Wolbachia endosymbiont of Tuta absoluta | reverse complement strand
GAAACTATAAAATAATGAACCACAGTTTTAATAATGCTTGTATGTTTTTGTATTAAACCCTCTGAGCCATTAGCTGCGTATGTTACAGTTTTTTGATGCCACTAAACGTCTCCGGACTCCTGTAAGTTTACCTACCTACACTATAACTATATAAAAGTTACAGTTGACCATTACAGTTGAAGCGTAAAACGTGCTTTTAAATGAGAAATAGTCAATTTTATTAGGGCACCTCTTAACATACGGTAGGGTCTTTTTGTAAAAAACGCATGGGCAAGCCTGCGGATATAATTATCTACGCGACTGGTTTTCCGATTTGTGTAAAACAGCCAGTATATAACAGCCAGTAGATAACTTTTATTTTATATTCATTCAGTAAATAAATTTGCGTCTCGCGTATTTTTTTATCACAACGAGGAGGCATTCAATTTGCTAAACTTCTATGAAAAGCTATAAAGACTAGGAATACGTAGAAAACTTAAAGTTAGCTCAATGGAATAAACAAAACTGAAAACAAGATAGAAAATTGTTTTCTTGTTTTTTTTTGTTTATAATATAAAAAACCACACCTGATGGTAAGTGAGGATGCAGACGATGATAGCAAATGCTTGCCTAGATAATGCCTATTCACTCTTGCTTTGAAGGCCCATGTTTTCAATTTCCGGAAACAGAACGATCTTGATGCAGGATTCAAGTCTAAAAATTTAGGTTTGTTTAATGATTCTTGTTGTACAGTTTTGTTTCCTATAAGCTGAGATATCAAATTAGCCGTTTCAATAAGTATGTTCAGTATTA
>NZ_JBNRJY010000178.1:0-362 GCF_059414725.1 Wolbachia endosymbiont of Tuta absoluta | reverse complement strand
TTCTATTTTCGGCTTCTCAATCTCTTGCATTGGCTTCAATAGCAACAATAGCTTCTGGAGGATCGATCATGCGGGCATCGTCGAGCAGCATCAGCGACCAGGGCTCGGTCAAGGTAAAGCGCAGGCCTTGCGGGCCCTGGGCATCGAACACCCGGGTCTCTCCGCCTTTGATGCCTTCGCGCGCGACCAGAAATACCGCGACCAGGTCCACACCATCGCGGTGTGCGCCTTCAGGGGTGGGCCGGCCAATGCCTTCGGCAGTGTCGATGCGGAACTGGTGCGCCTCCGTGTAACAGGGCGCATGTTCAGCGCTAGTGAAAAGCGCCTGCGCTGTGTGCCCCAGTGCCAGCATGATCGATCGT
>NZ_JBNRJY010000177.1:0-416 GCF_059414725.1 Wolbachia endosymbiont of Tuta absoluta | reverse complement strand
ACTGGTTTGAAAGAATTGAATATGCAAGTAAGTGGAAACCTAAAATTTATCAAATGTAAGTCCTTCTGGCCGTGTGATGCCGGCTTAGAATAACATCACCCAATTTCTTTCCCTTGGGTGTGTACTGCAATTTTAGGCGATGGGCTGACAACCTGTCACTATGGCGATATACAATTTTCCGAATGTCCCTCAAACATATGTCAGACGTGGTGTAAATGTTCGTTTTTGCGGGCGTTTACGCTTTACCTACCTTGAAAGGGATAATAGCCGTGATATGTGTATGTATGTATGTATGTTCTTCAAATTCAGCCTGCGTTGTAATTTTGCAAATTCTCCAAATTTTTATCAGTTCGATCGATCCTTGACCATCACGTAACAATACTATTTTTCTTATAATTTCAATAATGTCTTCATGT
>NZ_JBNRJY010000176.1:0-626 GCF_059414725.1 Wolbachia endosymbiont of Tuta absoluta | reverse complement strand
GACAAAGTTAGGAAATTTTGTTTTTATAGAATCAATAAATTCTTTTATGTCTCCCTCTTTGATTTTTGCCTTAACTTTCTTCAAATTTATTTTATCAAGATCGATCGAGCTCAAGTTTGATGGCGAACGCTTCCAGGTATGGTCTTATTAATATTATTTTAATTGAGTCGTATTTTGCCATTTAAGTAAGTTCAGTTAAAAGTCTTAAGTCGGTAAGGTATGTGGCATTAAGCCGAGGGAGAGTCCACAATACAGAGGACCTAGTCTTACGACTAGGGGCTGTGTTGCGCAGACGTCGGCCACCGCGGCATGTGCTGTTGGCCGTCGCCGCTCGGTTCGGAATAGAACCTTTAGCCTTCTTTTAGTCTAAAACTATATATTTATTTATTTATTTACCGTTTATTGTACACAAAAACATTACAAGAGAAACACATACGAAGAATAACGACACAACAGGACAGCTTATTTCTACTAAGAAATTTCTTCCAGCTGACCTACGCAAAGTGAGACTTTATAAGATAGATATTCAACGTCAGTAGTTTTTTTTTCTCTAGATGCACATGGAGAACGGTGTCTTTGAATATTTTTCCCGAAAAGGCTACAAGTACTCTGAAAACTACGGCAAG
>NZ_JBNRJY010000175.1:0-514 GCF_059414725.1 Wolbachia endosymbiont of Tuta absoluta | reverse complement strand
GAAATTGACAGCGCTTATTTAAGATAAGACAATAGATTTTATTTGCAGAATTGAAGCTAGGAATAACTAACTTACCCGGGCGGGCCATGCCGGATACCCCTTTACTTTGGCGAAAATAAAGTCACCAGACTTGTATTCCTTTACTTTTTTACCCATTTTCAATAGGTACGCCGCTACAACCACAAACTAAAATTTATTCAGATTTCCTTCACAAACTTCAAGTCGTGCAACCTGAAAAAGTAAATAGCACTCGTTGGTAACCTTGCCCTCTATTAATCGGCGATATCAACAGCAAGAAAAGGCATTTGCTTTAGAAATACTAAAGGACGCTTCAATATAAAAATAACCTTAAAAATCCAAACCGCGGCAGCCAACTGACGGAAGGGAAATAAACATACATAATTCAGCTCTCCGATATACCAGTCTATAGCAGCACAACTTTCTGGAAGTTCTAAAGTGTTATAGATCTGTTTAGGTGGGAAATCATGTTTGTTGTAATATTGAATATAACCAA
>NZ_JBNRJY010000174.1:0-573 GCF_059414725.1 Wolbachia endosymbiont of Tuta absoluta | reverse complement strand
ACAAACTTAATGTTAGTAGCTAGGTGATGGAGTCTCCAGTGCGGGTCCTGTGGAGTACCGTCCCACCTACATTCATTTATGAAAATAATATAGCACTGTGAGTGCAAAATAAACTATAGTACATAGTTGTAGATTGTAGAAGCGTGCGACATGGGCAGACGGGTAAGTCGAGGAAAGTAGCCGCTAGCCTCGGCCACATTCCGCGCTAAACGGTTGCATTTGATTTATTTATAGCTAAGCATTGTAGGTGTTGATCGATCTATTCTCTGAACAATATTTGACATATAACGATATTGTACAAAAAAATAAAAACGTATTTACCTTACATTTGTAAGGTAATTGAACATTATGATAATGCCAAAACTTGAGCATATGAGACATTCTGGTGTATTGTTTGTATAAAGTAAAGACACTAAAACTATTTTTTGTTTATTTTGTATGGTAGAACCGTGACTCTTTGCGCTTTAAAATCAGTTTCTTAAGCCAGTGTCTTCGGTGTTAGGCTCGAATTCTTTTAGACGCCTACCAATGTTTTACTTGAAAGGGCTTTCAGGCATGTAATTTAATACTTAG
>NZ_JBNRJY010000173.1:0-325 GCF_059414725.1 Wolbachia endosymbiont of Tuta absoluta | reverse complement strand
ATTTCTTGTGCACCAGCAGCTTACACTGGATGCACTTGAAGCCCTGCCTGCCGAGACCCCAGATCGATCTGTTCAAATTAAGTACCAGAACCAGCTCTTTCCACCTAGAACTGTCTGGAAGGGAATACCACAAGGTTCAGTTCTCAGTCCTCTATTGTACAGTATTTACACCTCCGACCTTGATCGATCGTAAAAATTTTTTCAAACTTATAAAGCAAATTTAGGTGCTCATGTGCCATCTTGAGCTCTGATTTCTTTACTAAATCAGTTTTATTGATAACCAAAATGCATCTGCCTTTTGTGCGCTCCAGTCGTGCAAATATCG
>NZ_JBNRJY010000172.1:0-573 GCF_059414725.1 Wolbachia endosymbiont of Tuta absoluta | reverse complement strand
GTTTGATTTCTATTAACTCACTATCGCTTAATTTTGAAGTAGCGTGGCGCATAAACGCAAGTTCCAAATCTTCCTTTTCTATTCCATTTCCATCGTCTGTTACAGTTATAAGATTACGCCCACCACTTTCTATTTTGATCGATCTCCTGAATGAGTGAGTTCTTAGATTAAAACTATATACTGTACACCAGACATAAGAGAAGAGGTAAGCCAAGTCCACCTGCTTGCCCTACGGCATATTACATGCCTTGGGATCGGTACATGAGACCACAAGCAGGAGGAACCAGACAATAAAATATGAGATAGAATTTTGAAAGATACACAGATATGATACATTTCCACTTAGATGAGAATAAGTGGCCACCGAAATGAAAACAGTCCACCGATATGATAATAAGTGCGAACTGAAACGATAAATTCTAGCTGCCCCACCGTGATGAAAAATGACTATAACTTTTTTAGGGTATTAATAATTCTGTGGGATCTTATACACATTTCAGTCCACCGAATCCTCCAAAATATGAACACAGAAATTAATAAAAACCATTAAATCAATTCTAAATGTCATTAGAC
>NZ_JBNRJY010000171.1:0-4437 GCF_059414725.1 Wolbachia endosymbiont of Tuta absoluta | reverse complement strand
GTAGAAAAAATAAAAAAGACATGCAGCCGCTATAATTTTATGTAATCTGCCAATATATACCTGAGTTTTTTACTGAATTTTGTTGTTAAATCTGCAGAGATTAAAAACAAGGATAAATACTCTTATTGATATGATAAGGGAAAGTGGGAGAGTCTGTCAAGTAACTTTTGCTATTGCTACTTAAGTTCCTGTAATCACAATGTTGGTGCAATGTATGCATGGAATTTTATTTACTCTATAATATGTTGGTTTATAGTAGTACTAATGCAGAAATAAATGGAGGAAACATTGGAAAGCAATATAAAAAAATTGAAAGGAAATTTTTTAGAACAAGCAATTAGAGTAAATCATGCTGGCGAATATGGAGCCATTTGCATTTATTCTGGTCAAAAATTTATTCTTAAAAAATCTTCCATAATTGACAAAATAATTGAAATGGAGGAGCAGGAAAAAAAACATTTCCACTATTTTAATGAGAAAATCAAGGAGCAAAGAGTTCGTCCTACTGTTTTGTTGCCAGTTTGGGGTGCTTTAGGGGTATCACTTGGTGTTGTAACTGCCATGATGGGTAAAAAAGCCGCTATGGCTTGCACTGCTGCAGTTGAAGAAGTGATCGGAGAGCACTACAAGGAGCAAGTCTTACATTTAGAAGATGGGGAATTAAGAGAAACTATAAGTAAATTTCGCGATGAGGAATTAGAGCACAGAGATATTGCAATTCAGCACAATGCCGAAAGCGCACTTGGCTACAACGTTTTATCTTTGTTCATAAAAACAAGCTGCAAAGCTGCTATTTACCTCTCTAAATTGATTTAATCAATCACTATTTGACAACCAACCACATTTGCCTTTAGTTCTTGTGCTAATTGCTGCCTCATATCCTCTACTACAATCGAATGCGTATGAATGTTTATAATTAATTTCTTAATTATTATCCTAAAAATACATTAATTTAATTCCCTATTAGAGTTTTCTTGTTGTTGTAAACATGTTTGCATAAGACTAGTAGATGGAACGTTTTTAATAGTCTGAGTTAACTCCTCAGGAATATTTTCAAAACTCTTGCCCATAACTTCTAAAACACTTTTTCCCTGTATAAGACAATTCCCTCCAAAGCTTGATTTGTTTTCTAACTTGCTAAACCTTATTTTGCTTTTCTCATCAATTTCTACTACCATTTTGTTACCATCTTTCCGTAGATAAATACTAATCTCTCCTATTTTAGTAGTAAAAAATATTTCAATACCACCTTTTAAGATATCTGTGTAATTTCTTTTTCCATCTTCTGTAATTTCAACTTTTACTATACTTTCCTCAATCTGAAATATGCCAACTTCTAAATCCTTAGCTTTTTCATTATTTAAAGTTCTCGCAATTTCAACAATACTACCTTGTGGATACTTAATATAAAAATATTTATTATCTACTTCTACTTCAAGATCATATTTATCAATTTGCTTGTTATTTTCTTTCACAATACCTTCATATGCTAGACCCTCTAGCATTTTTTTCTTACTCTTACATTGTTCGTTAAGATCATTTAAATAATTAGAGCCGTAATATCCGCCTTCAATATCGCTATAAAAAGATAATCCTTTTTCTACCCCACCTTTTAACACTAAATTACGAGTGATCTTTTGTATGATATTTTTTGTAGTTGAATTGTGTGGATTTGCATGAAAGCGATTAATTAATTCTTCCATTTTTTCAAATATAAAATTTGTTACAGTCTTATTATCCTTACCGTAATATGAGTTTAATCTTATTCCTTGATTTAAATAACCCTCTATTATGCGTTCCATGTACTTTAAAACGCTTTCTTGCTCATCGTGTTCTGTTATACCTTTTATCATCTCATCACAAAATTTTTTAACTAGAATTTGTTCATCTGTAGTCAATGGTATTTGCAATTTCGTAGAAGATGAGTCTCGCTCAAAAAGATAAATTATTGACAATTCTTCTGCTCTTTTAATAAAGTCATAACTTCTTAGATATTCTGCAACATCTTTGTTTTTTGCGTACCTTTTCTTGATTAAATCCATATGCCTATCTTTACGACTTATAGTCGGTAATTTTGGATTTGATGAACTACTCTGTTGACTATTGAAGAAGCTGTTAGAGAACTGTTCAGGCTCTAAAATAAGATTACTTTCACCTTGTTTACCTACTTGCTTAGACATATTATATACCATAACCAATAAAACTTTTTAGTGATTACTTCAATACATAGATAAGTCAATAAAAATATCTTTTTCTCTTCAGTGCTAAAAAATTGTCAAAAATCTCAAAATTGGTTAATTGCATATAATCTACTTTCTGGTATACATCAAAACTACCGTAGAAAGCTTCAACTTTGAAAGGGATTAACAAATAAAATTCTTGTACTTTACCTCTACTAAAGTACAATCAGGCTTTATTTAATATTTTTCATGCTTGATGAAGTACATGAGGAGTGTGGGGTATTTGGCATAAGTTGCAACCAAAGTGCTGCTTTTAACTCTATACTTGCTCTCCACGCTTTGCAGCATAGAGGTCAAGAGTCTTTTGGTGTAGTAACCAGTAACAACGATAAGCTGCTCTCTTATCACTTTCAAGGTCAAGTGAGCAGCGTATTTGATGATATAGATGAAATAAAGAAATCCTTACCTGGAGATTGTGCAATAGGTCATGTTCGATACTCAACCAGTGGTAGTAAATTTGGAGTGCAGCCCATGTTTGGCAAAAGTGGCAAATTTGGAGATTTCGCCATAGCACATAATGGTAATTTAATTAATATTTCTCCGATACGCGAACAATTAATTAAACAAGAGTGTGTTTTTCAGTCAGATATTGATACAGAAGTAGTAGTGCATCTGACAGCAAGCGGTGAAAAAGATAGCTTTTTAGAGAGTTTTATATATGCATTAAAGCAAATACAAGGTGCTTATTCTTTTGTGGCAATCAATCAAGAAGTAGTTATTGGAGTACGTGATCCATCTGGAATCAGGCCTCTTGTTTTAGGAAAGTTAAACGGTTCTTACGTTCTTGCATCTGAAACTTGTGCTCTTGATATAATAAATGCAGAGTTTATTAGAGAAATAGAACCAGGCGAATTAGTTACCATCAGTTCGGATAGTAAGCTAGCCTCAATGTTTCCTTTCCCAAAGCAAAAATCAAGTTTTTGTATTTTTGAATACGTTTATTTTTCAAGACCAGACAGCATAATGGAGAATAGGTCTATATACGATACAAGAAAAGAAATAGGAAGAATACTTGCAAAGGAAAGTCCACCAAAGAACAATGTAGATATGATTGTACCAATACCTGATTCTGGAATACCTGCAGCTATTGGATATGCAAAGCATTCAGGATTACCTATGGAACTGGGGATAATTCGTAATCATTATATAGGAAGAACATTTATACAGCCAATCCCTGAAATACGTAAGGTTAGAATAAAATTAAAGTTCAATGCTAATAAGCATATTTTAAAGGGTAAAAACATAATTTTAATAGACGATAGTATAGTGCGTGGTAGCACGCTCAGAAGTATAATAGTTATGTTAAAAGATGCAGGAGTAAAAGAAATTCACCTAAAGATTTCATGTCCACCAATTAAGCACTCTTGTTTTTATGGAATAGATACGCCAGAGTGCAAAGATTTAATTGCTGCAAATAAATCTGTAGAGGAAATTAAGGAAGTTATAGGAATAGATAGCCTAGCCTTCTTGAGTATTGATGGCCTATACAGGGCTGTTAAAGAAGAAAAACGTAACAACGCTACACCGCAATATTGTGATGCTTGTTTCACTGGTGACTACCCAATTGGTAAGTAATCTATTATTAATAAAGGTGAGGTTTTTTCTATGTTATATTAACAGTTTTAAAAATAGATTTTTTGCATAACCATATAGTTTTTGCCTGGGCGTCATTTGAGTGAAAACTACTTTACAAATTTCGTCATTCCCTTTACTATGATACCAAGAATATTTATCCTTATTTTTGACCTGCAGGCTCAATTACAAAATCAGTAAAAAACTCAAATATTTATTGGCAAATTACACAAAAATTATAGCGGCTTTTTTTATTTTTTCTACATTCAGCCAAAACGCGCTTGTTAGCACATTATTATAGCGCCAATTTACATTATAAAACTTGTCACACGGGGATTCTTTTGCCTTTTTTCTTCATTTGGTAAATTTCTTAATATTTGCAACTAAAGTAATTTTCGAGAGGTGTTATGTAAGTAGCTGACACACAGCTGTACGAGCATTCATTTTTGAAAGTAAATTGCGTAGCAAATGGTGTCATCCGAGTAGCTGACACTGGAATGGCTTTGTTGCACCACTCAAGGAAAGAACAGGCAGTTACTGATGGAATTTGTTATAAAATAGATATTTAGCCGACAAAGGAAAAATATGCCAATAAGAATGAAAGTCAGTAACTGCAATGAATATA
>NZ_JBNRJY010000170.1:0-439 GCF_059414725.1 Wolbachia endosymbiont of Tuta absoluta | reverse complement strand
ATTAGAGATACAGGAATGGTTCTTAAACAATATTTGTCCATTTTGATGGGTCGCTTCTTTTCACAAGGACATTGAGGATCGATCAAGCTGCGGAAGCTGTTCAAATTGCGCTTCAACAAAAATGGTGTCATCGAGTAGCTAGGCAGGGCATTTCCAGAGGCAAGACTTGGATCGATCCTCAATGTCCTTGTGAAAAGAAGCGGCCCATCTTATTGAACAACTTTTGTTTTAGAACCACGCCTGTATCTCTTATAGTTTAGCTGGGCTCCTGATGGTACACCTGGTGGTCTACATAAGGTACTCCAGATCCTCAATGTCCTTGTGAAAAGAAGCGGTCCATCTTACTGAACAACTTTTGTTTTAGAAGCATTTCTGTAGGTATCTCCAATAGTTTAGGTGGGCTCCTGATGGTAGACCTGGTGGTCTACATAAGGTACTC
>NZ_JBNRJY010000169.1:0-2245 GCF_059414725.1 Wolbachia endosymbiont of Tuta absoluta | reverse complement strand
ACCACATTTAGCAAGATTGATTAGCGGATTGGCGATCGATCCACATTATCCCGACTTACCCTGATGGCAATTAATGGAATCATACTGAATTATGCGGTTTTGTTCGTACAATCCGGATAAGACTGCCCCTTTAACCACTGTGAGTGGTTGAAATACAGATAGACCGATAGCGAAAACCATGTAATGCGTGCAAGACACCAGCCTGGTGATAAGGAACAAATTTCCCCAAGCAACATATAGCTCCCATACGAATTGACTAGGCAGGCTAGTACACCTTATATGGGAGGTTCAATTTGACATAAAATCGCTCCGTTGCGACGCGACGTGAAGAAAGGAAAAAGTTATCCACATACAAATTTACCATGACATAATTACTCAACCACCAAATTTTCAAAAAAGGATCGATCTTGCATATTTTACCAGTTTTCGTGCATATTTAAAGCATGTTTCATGCATATAAGCATGCATATATCAGGCTTTTTAAGTTGCATATAATCCGATATGTTCGTTATTCAGTGTGTATAAGATTCTAAAAATATATTCCACTTTCCTCCCGTTCTAATTCGGATTCTATCAAGTTCTTCCGCTTATTATTTCTTACAGCTATTCGCCTGACCCCGGCCTATCGTTAAGGGGGAGCCCTCAGGTGCCATCCCTCATTAATCTTATTCCCCGTGCGGAACTCGAAGAATCTTAATTTGAAGTTTCGACGCTTCTCTTTATCGGAACTATGCGAAAAGAATTCCTAGTGAGGTATTCATTAGGGCGAGACAACGGGGCCGCCACTTCGCTTAGCTTATTAAAATTATCTTTTATTGCTTTTGGAAGATTTAGTGTGAACTACTTCTTCTTCTTCTTTTCGTCTGGGACACCGAGTCATCCAACAACCCTATGAACTACTTAGATTCGTCAAATGTGACTTCCTTGCAATGAAAGAACAATGAACAGGAGGCGGATGTATTAATCGGTAGAAGTTTAATGTCAAATTCACCAGTATGTAAAGAGTGGTCTACCCCGTACCCACTAGTATTACGCCATTTTCTAAGATACTGAACCAATTCATAAATCAAGGATCAATCCATTCGGATAATTTGTAATAGGCACAGTCTTTACATGAATGTATTGGGGAAAGTTGTTTACAGGAATATTCACGCCCGGTCCCTGCTTTTCCATTGAGTTGCTCCATTTTGAAAAAAATGAACTTTTTGTTGCAGTAGTTCGGTTGATAAGAAAAAATACCCAATTCAAGACCCTTTAAAAATCACACAATAAACAGAAAATTATGCATTTTGATTTATCAGTAATGTGTAATGCTAACCTAAGTAGGTAGGTTAAATTCTGATTTAATAAAATATTGGAATAAACTAGGATTAGATACCCTATTATTAATATTTTCCGATGTAGGTATGTACAGTCAAGCTTCGTATTTCGATCGTTCCTTGTGGATATTTGTTCTTTGTGACCAGCCCATCTTGAGATTTCTTACTAGTAACCACCCTAATCATTCAAATTTAAGAGCTTGGCTCTTGTCGGTGGAGTAACTGCCATTTTTTTCTATCTTCTGCCAGCGACTTGACCTCTTGTTAAGACACGGCATTAATCTTCTCCTTTACTTGTGTGAAGAAATGTGCGTCTAGGTCTTTCTCTTCCTCTTAAGAACCACCCTATATCGCTCATAATCCTGCCTGGAGGATAAAAGTATCGGAGTAGAGTTAGATCAAGCCTAAGCCACTCGACAGGAAGGTCCTGAGACCCCGTAACTTCTGGTCTGGATATTATCCCATTACATCCAGTCCCATTTTAATGAATTAATGTTACCTAAAGTATCTTCTCACCAATTTTCTCGGTGATTGAAGAGCTTGACTTGACAGCTGATGGGGCGCAGTGGTAGTGCGACTGCCTGCGACGCGAAGGTTCCGGGTTCGATTCTCGGTGGGGCACTCACATAGTTGATATTTGTCACTTTGTGAATTTGTTCCCAGTCTGGTGTGGACATTGCAGGCTGAACCATCTGACTGCCTGAAAAGAACGATGGTTCCGTGCTTCGTAGGGCACGTTAAGCCGTTGGTCCCGGTTGCTGTCTATAATTACAAAAACTCAGACACCAGGGTTCATCGGGTCGTTGGATGACTCGGTGTCTCACGCGAAAAGAAAGAAGAAGACTAATTTTCTACCATATAACAAACCCTCTATCAAATAAAAAAAAGTCAGTCGTTTGTAGGTACTAAATGAGTGATTCTGGTTC
>NZ_JBNRJY010000168.1:0-13056 GCF_059414725.1 Wolbachia endosymbiont of Tuta absoluta | reverse complement strand
GTAGAAAAAATAAAAAAGACATGCAGCCGCTATAATTTTATGTAATCTGCCAATATATACCTGAGTTTTTTACTGAATTTTGTTGTTAAATCTGCAGAGATTAAAAACAAGGATAAATACTCTTATTGATATGATAAGGGAGTTGGGAAAATTTGTAAAGTAATCTTTTTCGTTTGTATTCCCTTATGCTTGAGATAACTCCATGTAGGTTCATGGATCTCCTTACTCTTTATTTCCATGAATTCCCTTTGAAGTTGAATATTGAAAATTAACTGGAGAATTGTGAATTACTTTGTATATGTCATAACAAGCCATGGCGCTCTCAGCAAAACCATTTAGTATCAATTTTAGTTTGCCTGGATAAGTAGCTATATCTCCGATTGCATATATTCTATCTCTACTAGTTCTAAGCGTAGCTGAATTAACAACTATGCGGCTATGTTCTAACTGTATACCCCAATTGTTTATTGGACCAAGATTCATTGACAATCCAAAAAATGGCAGCAAAAAATTAGCGGGTATTTCTTTTTCTTCCTTAGAGGCAATGTTTTTTACTATCACTGCTCTCAACTGCCCATTAACTCCTGCTAGTTCGTGTAATTGATATGGCACTACCAGTTCTATCTTTCCATCATTTTCAAGTGATTCTAATTTATTTCTAGTTTCAGGAGTGCAGCGAAATTCCTTTCTCCTATGTATCACATAAATTTTCTTCGCAACCTTAGAAAGTTCTACAGTCCAATCAGCCGCAGAATCACCTCCCCCTGCAATGACTATAGTTTTGTCCTGAAAATCAGAAATTTTATTTACACTATAAAATACAGACTTATTTTCATATTCTAATATACCACTTAAGGGTGGACGGTTAGGTTCAAACATTCCATTACCTGCAGCAATGATAACGGCTTTGCATTTTACCTCTGTACCTATGTTCGTTATGATAGTAAAGTTTTCACCTTCGTTATTTGAAATCTTTTCCACTTTTTGACTTAAATGGTAAACAGGCTCAAATGGTGAAGCTTGCTCCATTAGTCGCTCAATTAATTTTTGGGCAGTAATTACAGGATAACCAGGTATATCATATATTGGCTTTTCTGGGTAAAGAGCTGTGCATTGTCCTCCTGCTTGATCCAAAACATCTATTATATGACATCTCATATCAAGCATTCCCGCTTGAAAAGCAGTGAATATTGCAACAGGCCCTGCACCTATTATTACGATATCGGTTTCCATATTCAGATGGTGATCTATTTATAGATATTAGCTTTCTTTGCTAACAAGGTCAATTTACAAAGGGATGTATTTTTAAAAGATGTGGCTAGATTAGATAAGATTTCCAGCGTTATGAACCACATAGTCCAAATAAACTCTAAAAATCAGCTATCATAGTGAGATGCTGTGCGGACGGAATGGGATTCGAACCCATGGTACGCTCATCACGTACGTCAGTTTTCAAGACTGGTGCCTTAAACCGCTCGGCCATCCGTCCATTTCTTTTCTATCACAATATTTGATTTTAAGCAATCTATAAAAGCTTTACTTGCCCACGCAAAAGTTGCTAAATATACTGTCCAATATTTCCTCAACATTAATAATTCCAATCACTGCACCAAATTCAAATGCAGCAAGCCTCAAGTCTTCAGACATCAACTCAATTGGATTATCGATATTAAAACGCTGTAAATGTTCCAGTGCTTTCTGCATGTGATTCCTATGTCTTTGCCGAGTAATCACAGGAGTGTCTCTATCATGCCCAAATTTTTCCTTTGCCTTCTCTTTTATGAGAGAGATCAATTTGTTTGTACCTATTTCCTTTAGAATAGAAATGGGTAAAAGATCTATGCCATTAATTTTTATATTGTGATTATTGATAACATCGTCAGCTTTGCTCAATACATAAATAGTATCGCTATTTACAACGTTGCAATTGATATTATGACGCTGTTCAAAAGGAAATAGTTCTATTCTTAAATCAGCTTCAAAAGACCTTTTTTTCGCTCGACTTATACCTTCTGATTCTATTGGATCTGAACTCTCACGAATTCCAGCAGTATCAGAGAGAATGATTGGGTATCCGCCAATGTCAATATGAGCTTCAAGTATATCTCTTGTTGTGCCTGCATATTCAGAAACAATAGCAATATCACGCTTGGCTAAGAAATTAAACAGAGTTGATTTACCGACATTTGGTTCACCAGTTATTACAATATGTAAACCCTCACGCAACCTTTCGCCCCGTCTATTATCATTTAAATGCTCTTGTATCAACTGCACGAGAGATTGCACTTCATTATTAATTTTTTCCAATTCACTTTTTTCTGCCCAAATGTCCTCTGGAAAGTCTATATATGCTTCGATTTTGGATTGTATCGTTATTAATCTTTGCCTCCAATTGCTGTATAGTCTCTCCAATTCTCCTGATATCTGCTTAATCGCTTGTTTAGCTTGCATTTTCGTTTCAGCATCAATTAAGTCTGCAATTCCTTCTATTTGCGTTAAGTCAAATTTACCATTTAGAAAAGCCCTAAGTGAGAATTCTCCAGGCCTGGCCATAACGAAAATTTTTGATAATTTCTCCAAGATGATTTTTATGACGGCCTTGCTTCCATGCACTTGTAACTCTATAACATCCTCGCCAGTGAAACTGTTTGGAGCAGGGAAATAGATGATTATTCCATTATCTATCAATTGATTGGAATCATCATATAGATCAACTAAAGTAGCAAATCTTGGTTTGATTTTTTTCTTAATATGAAAATGATTTAAAGCTTTAAGGGTGTAGTTGCCTGAAATTCTGATTACTGCAACTCCTGACTTACCAAATACGGTCGACAAAGCAAAAATAGTTTCATTTGTGTTTGTCATTATTTATATAAACTACTTAGCAATTTAAGAAATCGAAATACCTAATCTAAAAAATTTTTGCTTATATTACTTATTCATATTAATGCAGTATTAGTAAATATATTGTATAGAAAAACTACAAAAGTCATCCAGATGAAAATATTTATTTTGAAAACTGATAATATGATTTATAATGACTGACACAAGTTTTAAATATTATGCTCAAGAAATTAGCTTGGTATTGGTCTTCTGTAGAGTTAATTAAAGGGTTTGTTATTACATTAAAATATATGTTCAAACCAAAGGTTACTTTGAGGTATCCTATGGAGAAGGGCCCTTTAAGTCCAAGGTTTCGTGGTGAGCATGCGCTGCGTAGGTATCCAAATGGTGAAGAACGATGCATAGCTTGTAAGTTATGCGAAGTTATCTGCCCTGCTCAAGCAATAGTTATTGAAGCAGAGGAAAGAGAAGACGGTAGTCGCCGCACCACACGCTATGATATTGACATGACAAAATGCATATATTGCGGACTTTGCCAAGAAGCATGTCCAGTTGATGCAATTGTGGAGGGTCCTAACTTTGAATTTGCTACTGAAACAAGAGAGGAGCTAATGTACAATAAAGAAAAGCTATTGCGTAATGGTGAAGTTTGGGAAGAAGCAATTGCACTCAGGTTAAAAAAGAATAGGCCGTATTATTAACTAGGTATGTCAACAATTAAAATTTCTTACAGCAAGTATGTAATAGATCTCTTGTACAACTGTTATTTAACTGAAAGATCAGTAGCTCACCTTTTGGTGTCATTCCAGCGCGTGGCGCTGGAATCTAGAAAAGAAAGAAACATGGATCCCAGTGTCAAGCACTGGGATGATAAAAGGTCTAATGAATGATAAAAGTTACCTTTTTAGCCGAACAAAAAGTAAAAGAATACAGTGGTAGAGTCACTGGCTTTGATATATTACAACCGGATGCTTTGAGAGAAGCAATTGCCTTTAAGGTAAATGGTGAGTTGTATGATCTCTCACGTGAAATTGAATCTGATACAGAGATAGAGGTAATACAACTGAGTGACGAAGCGGGTTTAGATATAATAAGGCATGATGCTGCTCATATAATGGCGCAGGCAGTAAAAGAGCTCTTTCCTAATACTCAGATTACTATCGGGCCAACAATTCAAGATGGTTTCTACTATGATTTTGCTACAGATCGTACCTTTACCACGGACGATCTTGCTGCAATAGAAAAAAAAATGAAGGAAATTATAAAAAGTAACCACAGATTCGTCCGAGAAGTTTGGACTCGTAAGCAGGCAATTGATTTCTTTAGTGATATAGGTGAAAGATACAAGGTTGATATTGTCTCATCAATACCAGAAAACGAAAACCTAACTGTTTATAAACAAGGCAACTTTGTAGACCTATGTCGTGGTCCGCACTCACCATCAACTGGCAGAGTTAAAGCGTTTAAACTTATGAAAGTAGCAGGTGCATACTGGCGTGGCGATTCTAAGGGCCCAATGTTGCAAAGAATATATGGCACCGCGTGGAGAAATAAGGATGAATTAAATACTTATCTTAAACGTCTGGAGGAAGCAGAAAAACGCGACCACCGCAAAATTGCTAAGGATATGGACTTATTTCACATTCAAGAGGAAGCTGTTGGGCAGATTTTTTGGCATGAACAGGGATATACTTTATATAATGTTCTTGAGTCTTACATCAGAAAAAAGTTAATGAACAATGGCTACTTTGAGGTGAAAACCCCTATTTTAGTAAGCAAAGAGCTGTGGGAAAAATCGGGACATTGGGATAAGTTTCGTGAAAATATGTTCATTATTGATGAATCTGAAAGTAAAAAGCTAGCAATAAAACCCATGAATTGCCCTTGTCATGTGCAGATTTTTAATTCTCACATCAGAAGCTATCGTGATTTACCGATACGTATGGCAGAGTTTGGCACATGCCATAGAAATGAAAGCTCAGGCTCATTGCATGGACTGATGCGAGTGCGTGGTTTTACGCAAGACGATGCACATATTTTTTGTATGGAAAAACAAGTGAATTCTGAAACTGTAAAGTTTTGTGACCTTTTAAAAGAAGTATATTCAGAACTTGGGTTCAATGAAATTTCTGTGAAATTTTCAGACCGTCCAGATACTAGATCAGGTAATGATGAAGTGTGGGATAGAGCTGAAAGAGCACTGCTTGAAGCAGTTAAAGAAGCAGGGCTTAGTTATGAACTTAATCCTGGTGAAGGTGCATTTTATGGTCCAAAGTTAGAGTTTATTTTGAAAGATGCAATAGGTAGAAATTGGCAATGTGGAACGTTGCAAGTTGATTTTATTTTACCGGAGCGGCTTGGAGCTTTTTATATAGGAACAGACGGGCACAAGCATCACCCTGTCATGTTACATAGGGCAATTCTTGGAACTTTTGAGCGTTTTATTGGAATTTTAATAGAAAATTATGCAGGAAAATTTCCAGTTTGGCTTGCTCCAACACAGCTTGCTATTCTGACCATTACAAATGAGTCTGACGGTTATGCTACAGAAATCAGCAACGTTTTAAAAGAACAAGGTGTGAGAATCAAAACTGATTTGACCAATGAAAAAATTAGCTATAAGATACGTTTGCATAGTTCAAGTAAGGTACCTATATTATGGATCATAGGCAAAAATGAAGTTACAAATAAAACTGTGTCAGTGAGAAATTTAGGATCGGAAAAACAGGAGTCTTTTTCTTTGGAGAATGCTACTGAATTGCTGTTAAAGATTATTAATTTGAATTAATGGAGCTAAAATTTGCAAGTCAAAAAGAACAATAAAAACAGAATTAATGAACTCATCACAGCTAAGGAGGTACGCTTAGTTGATCATAGTGGTGAAATGGTCGGAATTGTTCCAATAGAAAAAGCTTTGGAAGTTGCACAAAGTGTTAATTTAGACTTGGTAGAAATCGCACCTGATTCAACTCCTCCAGTATGTAAAATTCTGGACTATAGCAAACAAAAGTATGATATAAAAAAGAAGGCAAGTGAAGCAAAAAAGAAACAAAAAACATTAACTATAAAAGAAATTAAACTGGGTCCTAATATTGGTGATCACGACTACGAAACAAAATTGCGTCAAGCAAGGGATTTTCTTGTGCATGGACATAGAATTAAAGTCACAATGAGATTTAGAGGGAGAGAGCTTGTAAACACTGAAGTTGGACTGAAAAAATTAGAACGGCTAATTAGAGACGCTGAAGATATTGCAAAAGTAGAATTAGCACCTAAAAGGGAAGGAAATCAATATTCTTTAACTTTAGCTGCTAAGTAGTAAAATCATTTAAAAGTATAAGTTAAGTTACTATCCTCTCTTCAATTATATGACGAAAATGTCTGATTAATCCTTGAACTGGCCAAGCTGCAGCATCGCCAAGTGCACAAATTGTATGCCCTTCTATTTGAGTTGTAAGGTCAAGTAGCTTATCTACTTCACCAGGTTTAATATTTCCTGCTACCATTCTTCTCATAATCCTCCACATCCATCCAGTGCCTTCACGGCATGGTGTACATTGTCCGCAGGACTCATGCATATAGAAATGTGATAATCTTTCTATTGCAGCTATTATGTCAGTTGATTTATCCATCACTATTACAGCAGCAGTACCAAGCCCTGATTGTGCAGCCCTTAATGAATCAAAATCCATTTCAATAGTATCACATATAGATTTTGGAATTAGTGGGACTGAAGACCCACCAGGTATTACAGCAAGTAAATTATCCCAACCTCCTCTCACTCCACCTGCGTATTTTTCAATTAATTCACGCAGTGAAATTCCGAGCTCTTCTTCAACATTACATGGATTATTTACATGCCCTGAAATGCAAAAGACCTTAGTGCCAGTATTATTTGGTTTACCAAGAGATGCAAACCACTCTCCTCCGCGATTTAGAATATCTGGAACCATGGCTATAGTTTCAACATTGTTTATTGTAGTTGGACAACCAAAAAGTCCAACACCTGCAGGAAATGGAGGTTTCATGCGAGGAAAGCCCTTTTTTCCTTCAATGGATTCGAGTTGAGCTGTTTCTTCCCCACATATGTAAGCTCCTGCACCCCTATGGATAAACACATCAAGATCATAACCTGATTTGCAGGCATTTTTTCCAATTAAGTTTTCTTTATAGGCTTCCTCAAGTGCCTTTTTTAGAACTAAATATTCATTATAAAATTCACCCCTGATATAAATATATGCAACTGATGCGCTGATCGCTCTGCCAGCTAGAAGAATTCCCTCAAGTAACTTATGTGGCTCATATCGTAATATATCTCTATCTTTACACGTACCAGGTTCTGACTCATCTGCATTGACTACTAAATACGCTTTTAAAGGATTTTTAGGCATAAAGCTCCACTTAAGGCCAGTAGAAAATCCTGCACCCCCTCGACCTCTCAAGCCAGATTTCTTTACTTCATCAATGATTTTTTCTGATCCTAAATCCAGTAATTCCTTTGTTTTTTGCCAACTACCACGTTTTTTTGCACCTTCAAGTAGTGGTGTTTCTTTACCATTTAAGTTTATGAATATTTTATCCTGTTCTTTTAGCATGCTTTTAAGATTCTAAGTGATCCCGACGCGATTCGAACGCGTGACCCACTGATTAAAAGTCAGTTGCTCTACCGGCTGAGCTACGGGATCATTTTATTTTTCAGCTACACTAAACAGTAATATAGTTTTTATCCGTTTTAATCAAACTAAAATTTTCATGTGTGGTTAAATAAATTACATAATGTACTGCATTAGTGATAATTTAATTAAAAATTTTTGAAGGAAAACTTCTTGTTAATTCAAAGATTCATTTTGGTAAAGCTGACGTACAACTCTAAAAAGATAGAGAATTATACATAAATGCAGAATTTGTGCACTATTTAGCAATAGCCTCACAAATAAATATTTCTTGCATTTCAGCGTGAGTGATTTATGCTTTAAGCAAGAATTGGGGGCATAGCTCAGCTGGTAGAGCATCTGTTTTGCACGCAGAAGGTCAGCGGTTCGATCCCGCTTGCCTCCACCAATATAGGTTCTAGCGTATCATAAAGTCAGCTTATTTTAATCTAGGAGTGTTTTATACTAGTTTCCTAAAAAATCCCTCTTTCTGTAACTTTTCTTTATGCAAGTAATGTGTGTTATTATAATTCTGATATATACTAACTTAACAATAAATTAATCAATAAATGTTAGAATAGCTATAATTAAATTGATTTGGTAATACCTATGAGTGGAAAAAAACATGTTTTTAAAATGGTGCCTGGAGAGAAGTTATCAAACAACACTTTTTCTTACATCTCTTGGCCTGACTTTGATCGTTTACAATCTGTTAAAAAAGTTAAGCTTATATCACTGGAAAAAGGAGATGAAGTGATAGAATTACCCATAGTATTCTGCACCTTCTCAGCGGATTTTACAGATTGCGTAAGGGAAGAGAAAAATATTCTAACAAATCAAGTCATAGCAAATAAATACGTTGATTTCAGAACAAGTAGTTATGCATTTGTATATTATGATGATGTATTAGTAAAACTATCAATGAAATTACCTTGTGTTTTAACCAAAGATTGCATAGATCAGTTCCTAACAGTTGTTAAATCTGAGATATTGGAATACAACTATTTAACATTGGAAGAGTCAGATACTAGCGATAATAAATATTATTTCTCAGATGATCAAGGAAATATTATTGACTCACCTGACAATGATAGCCTCCAATATCTTGCACAGGACGCCAAGAAAGAAGTAATAGAAATAACAAAAGATATATTACCTAAAATATCAGAGAATATAATACTATCAAAGGCATTTGTCGAAATTTTTGTTGAGAAACTAACGGAAAGTCAATTAAAGACTTTTGCCAATTCTCTTAGTAACGAGCAACTGCAAGTTCTTGCACAAAATCTAACAGATGGGCAGCTGCAAAAAATAATTCCTGAACTAAATTCAAACCAGTTGCAGGCTTTAGCAGAGAACTTAACAGACAACCAATTCCTAGCTTTAGTGGATCATCTAACCAATCATCAATTACAAGCCCTTACTCACACATTGGATTCAAAAAAGTTAGGAATAATAGTCCCCTTATTAAATAAGGATCAGGTTGCAAACTTAGTAAAAGACTTTAACCTAGATCAAGTAAAAGAAATTTTCCCTCACTTGAAAATGGATCAGTTTCAGGAAGTTATTAATACAATGAGCAATGATCAGTTTGTAGAATTAATAAAAGATGCAGATGAGAAAGCTTTCAACACTCTTTTACATCAAGCATTAAAAGATCGACTTCCAACTCTAGTAAAAATGTTAGAAGGAGATAGGTTACATAATTTAATTAATAAACTAGACCACGATAAACTTGCAATAGTAGCTCGAGATTTAACTGATTCTAATAAGATTCAGATTATCATTAAGTCTTTAGCTGACAACCCAGACAAACTTCAAGCTTTTGCTCATAGTATGTCTAATGAGCAGTTTAAAGAACTTTTGGATAACGTAGATGCAGAAGAGCTTAAAGACATCATTCACAAACTGCCTCACGAGAAAGTCATGTCTGTGATTGGTGATCTTAGCAGTAAAGATCAGTCCAATGCTATTATTGATGCATTGAAAGAGAAACTTGAAGAACAGAATAAACATAACGAGGAAATCAAGGAGATGCTCAAGCAAATCAAGGATGATATGCCAGAAATTGGACAGGCCCCAGACTTCACAATAGTAGACATTAATAATGACTCACTGTTATTTGTATAGTAGTGATTTATAAAGATAAGTAGTTTTTTTATAGGAGGTAACTATTATGAGTAAAAGTACAAAATTATATTCTAGTGAAGGAGTTGAATTAAATAGTACATTACAACTTCAGAAGCCGGCGTTTAATAAACCAGATTTTGTAACACCAGAAATAAAGAAGATTACTACTAAAAGCAAACCGGATGGGATTGATATAACCAAGGTCATGAAAGAAGAAGAGATTAATGCTATACCGGCAATCACGATAAGCGTTAAGAATCTTAAAAATTTTTATGATGGTCTGATGAAAAGTATTAATAAATATAACGGCGATATAAGTGAGGCGATTACAAATGGCGTAGTAACACCACTGTCATTAACTATAGAAAACATAGGCGCAAAGACAAGCGAGATAGACGATAAACTTAAAGATCTTCAGACTAGACTTGATGATATACCAGAGATTGGAGGAGCTCCTGCATTTACTGGCGAAGAGAACGGATTGCTTTAATAAAAAAGGTAGCAGCTTGCTAGCAGGCTGTTACCTCTTTTCACATACCATTTCAATGTAGCTGAGTTGATTTTAAAATTTTATAGGAGTTAGCATGAATAATAGTAAACAAGAAAGCGAAAATAACTTTGAAGCAATAAACCAAATGAGCGATTTCAACTTTAAAGAAATAGACAATATAGAAGTTGAAGTTAAGCCCACAAACTTTGAGGACATTGAAGATAAAATTGCAACAATTCATTACGTCTATCAAGTTATGGATAAGTTAGTCTGCGATTTAAACGAGAAGTTTGTTTCGGGCTTGCGTGTCTCAATTATGGAGAACATAGCACAACTTAGAGGAGAGTTTATTGATATGAACCAACACTTGGCCGAAGGTTTATCTCATTTGAATAAGTTAATTCAGCAGGATGGATTTATTGATAATAATCAAAACTATAGAACATGGGCAGAAGAACTTGATCGATCATTGCATCCGGTGATTCGAGCCGCCATGTAAAAGCATTAGCTGAGCACGTGATGAAAAATCTCAAGCAATATGATAAAATAGATGTAGAAGGTATGGATGAAGGTAACTGGGTGATTGTGAATTTTCAAGGTATAATGGTTCACCTATTCAGGCCAGAAGTAAGAGAATATTATAAGATAGAAGAGTTATGGAATTGATTATCCAGGTAGCTGGTATACACTTTCAAATGTTGTAATTTTGAAGGCAACCCTTATGAAGTTGGTGGTGTCATTCCAGTGCTTGACGCTGGAATCTAGAAAACTTAAACAGAAACGACCACACTCTAAAACATATTTGATGAAATTTCAAAATAAACTGGATTCAATCGTCCAGAACATGAATGACACCATCGTTAACAACACCGTTTACACACAAAATAACATATTATGAAACATAAATCCGAGTTTTTAAACTTCATTCAAGAAAGAGGATACCTATATCAATGTACAAACATTGATAGGTTAGACCAGCTATTATCACAAGATAATTATATAATTGCATACATTGGGTTTGATTGTACGGCACCAAGTTTGCATATTGGCAGTCTCATTCAAATCATGATGCTCCGTCACCTACAAAAATTCGGTTATAAGCCAATAGTTCTACTTGGAGGTGGCACAACAAAAATTGGTGACCCATCTGGTAAAGACAAAGCAAGAAGCGTCTTGCCGATAGAAGATATCAATCAAAATATACTTGGTATAAAGAAAACCCTCGAGAAGATGATATCTTTCGATTATGGAAAAACTGGTGCAATCATAGTAAACAACGCAGATTGGTTAGATAACATAAAATATATAGACTTTTTGCGTGATATAGGGACACATTTTTCTGTAAATCGCATGTTAGGCTTTGATAGTGTGAAAATTAGGCTAGATAGGGAGCAAAATCTAAGCTTTCTCGAGTTTAATTACATGTTGTTACAAGCCTATGATTTTGTCGAGTTGAATAAAAAGTATGGCTGTCGTTTCCAGATTGGAGGGTCAGACCAATGGGGAAATATAGTAAACGGAATTGAACTTAGCAAAAAGTTAAATTTACCTGAGCTGTTTGGTCTTACCACACCTCTTTTATTAAACGCACAAGGAAAAAAGATGGGCAAAACTGAAAGTGGGGCAGTATGGCTTGATGGCAGCATGCTAAATTCTTATGATTACTGGCAATATTTTCGCAATGTTGATGATCAAGATGTTGGTCGTTTCTTGAGACTTTTCACTGATTTACCAACTGATGAAATTAAAAAACTAGAGTCCTTGAAGGATCAAGAAACAAACGAAGCAAAAAAGGTTTTGGCAACAGAAGTGACGAAAATATGTCACGGTTGCAAAGAAGCCGAACTTGCACGATCTGCTGCAATCTCTGCTTTTGAAAATGAAGACAGTTCATTGCTTTCTGGTTACACTATTACAAAAGAACAAATTGCAAATGGTATACCCTTGATAGACCTGCTGTATGACACCGGTTTTGAACCTTCAAAAGGTGCGGCAAAGCGTTTAATACAAGGCAATGGATGCAAAGTTAATGATAATACTATAAACGATGTTAACTATACAATAAACTCTGAAAGCTTTAAAGGTCAGCCATTTATAAAATTATCTGCAGGAAAGAAACGACATATTAAAATTTTAGTGAGTGAAGTAAGAAAGTAAATTTGTCTCTGTTCAGCAGAATAGCAAAATAAGGTAGCCAAGAAAAGACAATTATAGGAACAAATGGATATCATTAAAGCAGCTGACACTGTGGCAGAATCGCTAGGCAACCCTACTATCGCTAGCAGTTTCTTGCTGTCGATTTGCTGAGATTGGTTTATCAACTTGAGTGTCAGGCTTTGACAATTTATATATAGCATTGCCAACTATTAATGCTGTTGCTGTAATTGCAACTACTGCTATAACTATAGGTATTAACTCAGCTGTAATTGCTCCGGCTGTAAAAAGTGCTATAGATATAGCAGTACCTAATAATGCAGTTACTCCACCGGCAATCCACCCTTTCTTAATTGCTGGACAATTAAGATAGTATAAAGGAGTCTCTCCCCACATATCTACTGCATTAACATTGACACCTCTTTCCACAAGAGCATCTATTATGGCCATACTGCGAAATAAAGCAGCATAGTGTAAAGGAGTCCTTCTCCATATATTTATTGCATTAACATCTGCACCTTTTTCTATGAGAGCGTTTGCTATGTTTATACTATCAAGATAAGTAGTATTATGTAAAGGAGTATCTCCTTTTACATCTTTTTCATTAACATTTGCCCTTTTTTCCATGAGAGCCTTCGCTATATTTTCTAGGTTAAAGGAAGCCACCAAGTGCAAAAGAGTCGCTTTTTGAAACACTTTAAAAAAAAAATTTATATAAAAACCACACATTTAACACACTTAAAAATACATTGGATAAATTTTTATCTCATTTTTTTTTTTTTTAAT
>NZ_JBNRJY010000167.1:0-438 GCF_059414725.1 Wolbachia endosymbiont of Tuta absoluta | reverse complement strand
TCCGCATTAACTCACCAAATGTTGCAGTTCCTGGTTTGTTGCGGGAATTCTTACCTGTGATCGATCATATTTAAATAGAAAAATCTGCAAACGACTTTGAAATTTTTTGAATTGAATGGGTGGTTGGTTTAAACGTGGTATCACATGATCGATCAACAAGACGAATTACTTTTTCGACCACTTCACGTTCAAAGCCCTTGGCGATGATGTCCTCTTGGCTTTGTTCTTCTTCGATATAGGCGTATAAAATCGCATCGAGTATATCGTAAGCAGGTAGTGAATCTTGGTCTTTTTGATCGATCCGTGAGGTAAAGATATTTAAGATTATGTCCCATGTTTACCGCAATTTTCAGAAAAAATATAACCTGAGGTTCAATATTATTGCTGGTATTGTGAATCTTAAGCACTCCTTTTAGTTAACCTTGATTTTAGTCACCC
>NZ_JBNRJY010000166.1:0-1517 GCF_059414725.1 Wolbachia endosymbiont of Tuta absoluta | reverse complement strand
TTACTATAAAATGAAGAAGCACCCAAGAAACTTTCGTAATATAACAGGTTTAACTATAGAGGAGTTTGAAAAGGTGGTGGAAAAAGTGAGGTCTGAGTGGAAAAAACTTGAAAAACAGAAAAAGTGCCATGGTAGAAGATCACAACTACCAACTCTGGAAGATAAGTTATTTTGCGTAATTTTGTACTATCGCACTTACATAACACATAGATTTTTAGGGTGCCTGTTCAATATGCACAACGCAAATGTATGTAGGTTACTGAAGAAAATAGAGCCATTACTTGCCAAGAAAGTTACTATAACAAAAGATAGAAGTATGACATCAGAAAAAATACTAAAGATTCTGGCTGATGTTACAGAACAGCAAATACAGAGGCCAGAAGATAGTAAAAAACGGAAGAAGTCATATTCAGGAAAAAAAAGAACCAACACTATGAAAACTGAGATTGTTATCGAAGAAGATGGAAGAATTTTATCAGTGTCAAAGTCATATCGTGGTAGAATTAGTGATTTTCGCATAAGGAAACAAGGAAAATATCTACCACTCGATAGCATAAAATATGCCGATTCTGGATATCAAGGTTGGCAAAAATTGCAAAGTAATGTCATATAAAAAGTACCGTAAAAAGCCATTAATTTCAGAGCAGAAAGAGCATAATAGACGATTAGCATCATTTAGAATGAGAGTAGAAAATAAGATCCGTGAGGTAAAGATATTTAAGATTATGTCCCATGTTTACCGCAATTTTCAGAAAAAATATAACCTGAGGTTCAATATTATTGCTGGTATTGTGAATCTTAAGCACTCCTTTTAGTTAACCTTGATTTTAGTCACCCTCCTTCCCTTTTTTTATCGCTTGATTCGCAGCAGGTCTTATGCTATAGATACTCAAATTTATATAATTTAGTAACAGCTTTATAGTGTAAAGAAAGGTTAATATCATTGGGGGGTTTATGCAAATATCTGAGCTTACTACAGAAACTTCAACAACTATAACAGAGGTTTCTATTGAGAACCCAAACAGCGAATTATTTGATGCTGTAAAAAAGGTAACCTTGATAGAGTTAAGGAGCTTATAGAAAGAGGAGCCAGCATTAACACTAAAGGTAGTGATGGCAATACTCCTTTACACTTAGCTGCTAAAGTTGGTAATTTGAGTGTAGTAACCTATCTTGTGGGTGAAGAAAGAGCTGATATTTATGCAAAAAATCAATACGGACAAACACCTATATCTCTTGCTGCTAAAAATAATCACTTAGAGCATGTCTTCAAACCAAAAAATGAGCTAATTTGTGAAGTATAATAGTGATCATATTAAAGAAGATATTAGTTTTTGAAGTGAGGGGAGAATGCTCATAATCCTTGTTCATACGTCTCTTACTATTACCCACAAATATAAAGTTCGTGAGCAAGTCGCCATCCTTCTGCTAGATCAAAGAGACGTCTCCATCCTTTCCAAATAGTAATGGGGCCTGGTTCTAGATCATTTTTTCTAGCCAAATGTCCTCCAAGTTGA
>NZ_JBNRJY010000165.1:0-615 GCF_059414725.1 Wolbachia endosymbiont of Tuta absoluta | reverse complement strand
GTGTATGTAACAAGTTAGTTTAATAGTGCAGGCTTCGGCTGTCATGTTGTAAAATGTATTATTTGAATACATAAATAAATATGTATGTTTTTTAATCTTCAAACAGAACGTCAAATAGCATTCTAACACATTTCAAATTCTTTCAATGTCAAGTGCTGAGAGGTAGTTGAAAATTGATTATGTAAAAAGCTTGTTAACTCACTTGCTGCTTTCTGCGTTGCAAATTGATCGATCGTCAAATTTATGGTTACAATTTTTAGACATTCATTATATCTCGCCTATATTTCTTGCGGGGTAGGCAGAGCGACTACGATCGATCAACATTTATCAAGCACAAAACAGGCAAGAAACACACACACAGAAGGCACACTTTATGCAGCCAGAATACTCGCTGTTCAGAATTTAGATATCAGTCTTAACACGAACATGAGAGGCCCACTAGTAGTATATGATTTCAAACTCGTGACACCAAGTATATCGACAAATCCATACGACAAACAAGTGCATTTTTAATGCCGCAAAGTGTCGAGTATCTACACCATTTTGTAAACACAACCATATTGCGACTGGAACACTAAAACCGGTTTGTTTCGTAATCGCAAGCGGCCCTTCGAT
>NZ_JBNRJY010000164.1:0-277 GCF_059414725.1 Wolbachia endosymbiont of Tuta absoluta | reverse complement strand
TGTTGGCGGGATGACTCTTTCATTTATGATGCTGCCTAATATTATTATTGCAACAAAAAATGCCTTTACAAACGTTCCTATTGCAATAAAAGATGCAGCGTTTGCGCTAGGTGCACCTCACATCAAGGTGATATTGGATCGATCATTTTATTACCACACTACCTATAACATGTCACTTATAAAATAACTAATTGAAAAGGGTGACAGTAAAGGAAACGCACATTAAATTAGGAAGTGGTCATTTACAAATGTGGGTTCTGCGTTCATTAAGTTTAAT
>NZ_JBNRJY010000163.1:0-484 GCF_059414725.1 Wolbachia endosymbiont of Tuta absoluta | reverse complement strand
TCACGCCACCTGCGCGGACAGCTGCGAGCGCGTCTTGCGCGCGGCCTACCAAGTGCGCGACTCGCTTCGCACCGCTACGGCTAGCAGCTGCGTGCTACGGGCTGCCTACGCGCCAATCCCTGTCGGTGGCTACGCGCTTTGGGCTACCTACGCACCAATCCCTGCCGGTGGACTGCGCTACGGTTTGATCGATCTCAATACAATACAATACAATACAATAATTATTTATTTGCATAAACATGGTATTTAGGATGTTTTCAAAAAAAATTTCAGTGCGATACATGTTTAGCTAACTTATACTATTAGCATCCAAATTTTATAAGTTAATTAATTGGAAAAATTATCTAACTGTATAAAAGCATTTTTCTTTAAGCCATTTGTACAATTTGGTTTTAAACATTCTTGTATTCAAACTTTTAAATCCGTTCGGTATTTTATTGAATATTCTGACCCCCATAGCTATACAACTTTTGTCATATTTCAT
>NZ_JBNRJY010000162.1:0-421 GCF_059414725.1 Wolbachia endosymbiont of Tuta absoluta | reverse complement strand
CGAGCGGTGCGGCGGCGGCGGGGGTCGCGGGCGCACGCTGGTCGGTTCGCTTGGCGGGCGAATTTGCTGACGATGTGCTTGTCGCCGATGCATATGATTGATCGATCTACTAGAGTTGTTACTACTTCAAATGACTCAAGTACAGTTGGTTATAGCACATACGGTACCAGGGGTACTCCAAAAGAACTGAATTATTTTGGTCACCAGCAATTTTTTTTGTTTTGTTAAGTCTAACTTGTAGTTCAAAGTTGATCGATCCCTATACTGAACTTTTAGCCGACACGTCAGTCCCATTCCTTAGCGCTGCGTTAGAGAAAACTAAAACAGTTTCCCAGGAAATAATTGGGTACACCATTTATGCAGTATTAAGGTGATTGCCATTTAAACATCATAGTGCTATGTCGCCTTACACTGGTCGGAG
>NZ_JBNRJY010000161.1:0-776 GCF_059414725.1 Wolbachia endosymbiont of Tuta absoluta | reverse complement strand
AACTATTAGAGATACAGGCTTGGTTCTAAAACAAAAGTTGTTCATTATGATGGGTCGCTTCTTTTCACAAGGACATTGAGGATCGATCGCACCTTGCAACCCGCACGCTGAAAATGAGTGCACGCTTTTAGTCGGAGAGCAAGAAAGTGTTTCTGATACCATTGATAACGTTGATCGATCATCAGCGACAGCATGCCTAGCACCATGGTCGACTAGAAGAAAGGTTTTAATATTTATATTCAGTGAAAGATGAACTCCAACTTTTTGTCTTTCTACCTCTTCATGGTGTGAACATGATTGGCACACACAGGCTACCGAGATTCATGAAACAGAGCTAGTTAGTCAATGCAGTGCCAGTTTCTATTTCCTCAGGGATTGAGGGATTGCTATCTTTGGGAATATCAGATTTTAGCTAGACGAGAGTCAGCTACTTTATTTGTGCGTAAATACGCTGTGTCAAGCGAAGTTAACATAACCGACGCCGTTATACCCAGGAAACAAATAGATCGATCATAAAATAAACAGCCATATTATAATCAATCATACCTAGTCTGCCTGGCATAACTTTTTCAGAACCTATCAAAGCCTGATAACTTCAATAAGCTAGGCAGGTATGTCACAAGGTACGTAGTATGTCGGCCAAGTGCGAGTCGGACTGGTGCACGATGAGTTCCTTCCAATTATTTATAAAATAGGAAAAAAGACAATGTTTGTTGGGAGCCCCCTGAAATACTCATTTATTTTCTTGAATTTATTGTTTTTGGTATTTTTTAAAT
>NZ_JBNRJY010000160.1:0-381 GCF_059414725.1 Wolbachia endosymbiont of Tuta absoluta | reverse complement strand
TACTTGTATTTCAGAATTCCTGAACTGTCCATCTGAGTGCTCGTTGACGGCTGCTCCTTTGACCTTATGGCCATTGATGCCGGAGTTCCTCAGGGATCGATCATTGAGAGGCTAACACAGCTACGGAAAAGCCGAGTCAAACTTCTTTTAAAGACCGTCGTATAACGATTGAAGCCTGAAGCTTAGTCCTCTGCTAGGTAGAAACAAAGTAAGTTCAAAAAGTTCAAGCCGATGAAAACATGAATAAAAAAAATAAACAAATTAGTACCTGCGGCATCGGCGGATACGATGGGCGTAAAAGAAGGATGCCATTCCCGCCGGCTTCGGCATCCCAATAGGTGCTGGCCTCGTTCTCGTCTGTCGATAATACAAATAGAAAAC
>NZ_JBNRJY010000159.1:0-385 GCF_059414725.1 Wolbachia endosymbiont of Tuta absoluta | reverse complement strand
ATTGCTCGGAGATAGGTATACCGACACTATCGTAATGGGTTGGTGTCCCGTCATGCTTAAGCGGCAAGCGGAAGCCTCCATATAGCAGAGGGGCGGGGTCTCTATGGGTGAGCAGTGAAGCGCTCGCCTGTAATGAATGAGTCAAGTACGGTCATTACGTACCGTGTTGTATTGCGCGATTCGCGGGGTACGCATATGGGGTTTTAGAAACGTTTCTTGTACAAGGAGGACGTCTAAACCGTGATCTTTTAGGAAGAGGCTAACTTCCGTCTTTTTAGGGCAAATACCATCGGCATTCCATAATCAAGCGGCTTAAACAACAAAGGAGTGGCCCATGAATTGTCACAAACGGTTACGATTCCACGTTCTTTAGCAACTTTTACTA
>NZ_JBNRJY010000158.1:0-4761 GCF_059414725.1 Wolbachia endosymbiont of Tuta absoluta | reverse complement strand
GATCCAAAAAATTTGATTGCAAATGAACACACCAGACAATTGTGTAATAAGAGCTGGTCAGATACTCGAATGACAGAAGAAATTTTATTGACAGCAAGATGTGATAGAGTTGAGTATCTACCAGGTGGGCAAGTAGCAATTATAGACTATAAACTTGGTTCACCACCTTCCAATGAGGAAGTTATGTCAGGATTTTTCCCGCAATTAATTTTACAAGCTTTAGCAGTGGAATACACAACAAAAAAAGAAGTCTCGGAGCTTGCTTATTGGAAACTTGATTATGATAAAATAAAGGTTATTGCTTTGAAAGATTATAGACAAAAAATGCATGAATTTCAGAATATTCTACCAGATTTCTTATCTAATTATTTAAGAGATACTACTCCCTTCATTGCCTCTCCTTATTTTGATAAATTCCTGAGATTTAACATCTACAAACAACTAGAAAGGATAGGGGAGTGGTTATAAATTATATCTCCTCTCATCCAGATCAAAATAGCTGGTTGTACAGCTGGTTTACTAAGTGCAGTAGGAGAATTACTAGATTGTGATATAGACTCATCTTTGCTAGACTCAAACAACCATAAAAAAACACTAAAAAGTGATTCAATCAATTTTAGCCATTAAAACTTGAATAGTGGCTAAAATAGCTTTAGATTGTATATTTATTTTAGAGGGGTATATGCCATCACAAAAACAGCTAAATGCGCAGCTAATTGATGCTGCTAAAAAAGGACAGCTAGATTTTGTTCAGCAAGCTATACAGGGTGGAGCAATTATTAATACAATAGATGATGATTATGGGAGAACTGCTTTAATATGGGCTGCTGACAATGGTCAACTAGAGATATTACAATACTTGATAGAAGAGGGAGCAAATGTTAATGCAGAATCTCCGGGAAACATAACTGCTCTAATTCATGCTGCTGCCCATGGTCATCTTGAGGTAGTACAACTTCTAATAGCAAATGGAGCTGATTTAAATGTGAAACGTAAAGGTCAATTCTCTGCCCTAACATATGCTATTGTAAATGGCCATACGGAGATAGCAAAGCTTCTAACTAGATATCATTTAATAGCTAATCTTGATATGTCAATACCTCGCTTGCCTCTTCCTACTTGTATACCAGAGTTATCATCTTATTGGTATGACTGTAAGGATGAGCTCAATAAAATGAAGGAAGAAGATAGTGAATTATATAATTTTCTTGTAAGTAAGAGAATTAATGAACAGGTAAGAATTTGGACAGAGAGTGAGACAATACGAAATATTGCACAAGATAGATTAAATATAGAATACTCAATCTATGCTAAAGATTTAACAGGTAAAATAGAATTAGTGATATTTTTTCTTAACAACAGGGAAATAATCAATTCTTTATCGTGGTATTATAAGGTAAGAATTCAAACAATTGATCAGGTAAAAAGGCTACTTGATCGTTTCACAAGAGAACATGTAGAGCTTGAAGTAGAAATTGTTCCAGCACAATTAAACTTTAATACTCAAGAGTTACAACCCCCTAAACTAAAAACATTATCATTTGCACAAATGATTAACAATCATGCAGGATTATTTTCAGCTGCCAAAAATGGTCAATTAGAAACAGTAAGATACCTGATAGAAAAACAGAAAGAAGATATTAATTCAACAGATCACTATGGAAGAACTGCTCTAATGTGGGCTGCTGGAAGTGGCTATTTAGAGGTAGTAAAGTACCTGATAGAAACAGCAAAAGCAAATGTTAATGTGAAAGATGGCTATGAAAACACTGCTCTGAATTATGCTACTAGAAACGGGCATTTAGATGTAAAAGAATATCTGAAAAGTCATATACAAAAAGAGCTACGGAAGAAATACGTCTGCATTGGTGTTAGTGGTATAGTAGGTTATGTTGCAGGTATGACAATATCATGTTCTGCGGGAGCAGTGATTACAGTTTGTGCAGCATCAGCGACCGTTAGTCTAGCGTTAGGTGCAATGTTGGGTTATATGATTGTAGAAGTAAAAAAAGAGAAAGCAAACAAAGGTATAGCTTCTGCGCTTAAAGATGTTTTCACTATTCAAGCTCTAAGTAGAATAGCCTTATAGAGAGTGAAAGTAGGTTTATTGCTTAAGGTTGCATGATTGCCTTAATAACAATAAAAAAATAATAGAAGCAAAAGATATGGCTTGAAAATTTTCTAAGGTCTTCACTAAAAATGTCTCAACTTGACACTGAAATACAATTTGATTTAATTAATTCATATATGTAGGTAACGTCAAGCACTAGAAGGAGGAAATATGGATAAAAAAATTAGGATAGAATCAGATAGCTTAGGAGAAGTAAAAGTACCAAGTGAACGTTACTGGGGAGCTCAGACTCAGCGTTCTTTGGAAAATTTCAAAATTGGTACAGAGAAAATGCCAGAGCCCCTGATTAAAGCGCTAGCAATAGTAAAACTTGCAGCAGCACGTGTTAACATGAAACAGGGTAGCATAGATAATAGAGTAGGGGATGCAATCTGCACAGCGGCACAGGAGGTAATAGACGGTAAATTTAATAATCAATTTCCGCTTGTTGTTTGGCAAACCGGTTCTGGAACGCAGACCAATATGAATGTGAATGAAGTGATCAGCAATCGTGCAATAGAAATTTTGGGCGGTGATTTAGGTAGTAAGTCTCCAGTGCATCCAAATGATCATGTAAACTGTGGTCAGTCATCAAATGACACTTTTCCAACAGCAATGCATATAGCAGTAGCAGAGCAAATAAACCGCTTGCTTATTCCCAATCTTGAAGAATTATATAAAGCGCTAAATAATAAGGTTCATGAATTTAAAGATATAATAAAAGTAGGGCGTACTCATCTGCAAGATGCAACTCCTCTAACACTTGGGCAGGAATTTTCTGGCTATGCAGTTCAGATTAAAAAGGGAATAGAGAGAGTAAAGTCAACTCTAAGCAATGTATATGAACTTGCACAAGGTGGTACCGCGGTTGGCACGGGAATCAATACTAAAAAGGGTTTTGCTGAGGATTTTGCTAAAGAAGTGGCAAAAATCACTAATTTTCCATTTATTTCAGCAAAAAATAAGTTTGAAGCACTAGCAGCAAATGATGCTTTAGTTGAGCTCAGTGGAGCACTCAATACAGTAGCAGTAAGCTTGATGAAAATTGCAAATGATATAAGGCTACTTGGTTCTGGTCCAAGATGCGGGATTGGAGAAATAATGTTACCAGAAAATGAGCCTGGCTCTTCAATCATGCCGGGTAAGGTGAATCCAACTCAATGCGAAGCAGTGACTATGGTATGTGCTCAAGTTATGGGAAATCATGTTGCCGTGACAATTGGTGGCTCAAATGGTCACTTTGAATTGAACGTGTTTAAGCCGGTGATAATTTACAATGTTTTGCAGTCTATAAGACTTTTAGCTGATACAAGTTTAAATTTTGCAGAGAAATGCGTAGTTGATATTAAAGCAAACGAAGAAAGAATAAAGGATTTACTAAATCAGTCGTTAATGCTAGTTACTATATTAAATACGCATATAGGATATGACAATGCAGCAAAAATAGCGAAGCTTGCTTATAAAGAAAATATCACTCTAAAGGAAGCAGCAGCAAAACTTCAACTGCTCACTGAGGAGGAGTTTGAAAGGATAGTGAAACCAGAGGAGATGGTAGGTTAAACTACCACCTTTTTTTGTCCCTAGTTAATTGTGGTAATATGTATGGAACTTTGCTGGTTGCTCTACATATACCTCTTCTAAATCACTTAGAGCGTGGTCATTGTGATTAAAGCCATATCTCTTAACCATCTCATCTAGCGTAACAGAGCTTAGAGAGAAACTGAACTCTGGCAATGGATTCACATTTGAGGATTGCAGACTAGTTACTCCATTTATCAAATAGTTATAATACTCTGGGGATAATTGCTCACCTTCTAGGCTATCTGATATATGCTCATTCGACGTTAAACTACTACTAACTGTCGAATTTTCTGTTACAGTATTGCAGAATTGATTATCGAATTCAGCAAAACCCAGAAATGGAATTACTGTTTGGCTACATGATTGATTCTCTTTGTCAGAAGAAAGTTCTAGTCTAGTATCAAATGTATGTTCAACAACTGTTTCCTCGAACGCAGGAGATATAAGAGAGAAATGTGCTGCTGGCAAATCATCTCTGTTTTGTACTAACGGTTCATTGGAGTTTTCAGTACTTAAGTTGCTTGAACTCTCTTTATTGCTTAAGTAAAAATTCTTTAGGACAAGCTTAGCTTTGACAGTTGATTTTGTCTCTAAATTTACTTTATAATCTTCTTTTTGTTGGGGATTCAGTTGATTAAATAGAATTTTAAATAAAGTCGATGTGGGATTAATACAATCGAGTGTATTGAAAGCAAACTCTTGAGGTAACTGATTAAAGATAGAAGGTGCTTCTTCCTTGTCTAGTGCATTTAGTATGCCGGACATAGCTTTAGAGCCTTGAGGCTTTGCTTTAACATGCTCTATATATTCATTTTATGGTTAGTGCTAAGGTTATTAAATGCCTTTCTAAGTTTATTTGTTTGGTGAGAGTTAATTAACTTGTTTAAATTTTTCACCACTTCGTTGCTTATACTACCATGCATTTCTTTACCACCATCAAAGTTAATATATTAATATTATATGAGATTTAATGATAAAATCAATATAAAATTTTTAAAAATTAATTATTTTTATTATAAAAACAGGAATTCTATTAATTTTTTTCCTGATTTGTGTCTGTTTTGCTTTCT
>NZ_JBNRJY010000157.1:0-524 GCF_059414725.1 Wolbachia endosymbiont of Tuta absoluta | reverse complement strand
GCATAGATAATAGAGTAGGGGATGCAATCTGCACAGCGGCACAGGAGGTAATAGACGGTAAATTTAATAATCAATTTCCGCTTGTTGTTTGGCAAACCGGTTCTGGAACGCAGACCAATATGAATGTGAATGAAGTGATCGATCCCTTAATACGCAAACTAAAGTGCAGATAATAGGTACATAACACTCACACTTGATCTCCGTTACTTCGTATGTATAGTGCATCCATAACGCGTGCGTCTGTTAGGAGAAAAGACGTCGTTTCGACAGACACATCCATCAATGCACCGTCGCGTCGCGTCATCGTATTTCTATGGGAATAAAATTCTAATTTGCGTTACGAATGCGGTAAAAATAGGCAGCAACAACGGACGTCATGTGGAGGAACCGGCTAAAAGATCGCGCGCGCATCTTTATATGGCGTAGAAATAGTTGACGACACATTGCCTAAAGAGACTCGGGCTAGTGTGGGTGGCTTGTTAAGTGGGAAACCCTGAACTGAAGTCACTTTTCTACATACACAT
>NZ_JBNRJY010000156.1:0-1016 GCF_059414725.1 Wolbachia endosymbiont of Tuta absoluta | reverse complement strand
TGCCATCCATACATATCCTTCCGTAAATAGTGCAATAATATCATTGATAAAATCAACTAGCTTATAAACGAACTGTTTTTCTAATGTATTTTGTTCTTTACACAAAAATATAGAGTTTAATTTTCGTTGAAAATATACCAGAGTTATTAGTAATAATGGTGTTAGAATAAATAAAATATTAAGTAGAGTGTTCATAAAAATCCTTAGTACAATCTGCCATTATTTTTGAAGCGCGACTTATTGAGTCTGTCATATAAAAATTACACTTTTTTAGAGTGAAAGAGATATTACTTAATTTTATTTCATCACAGGTAATTGGTACCCATTTGTTTTTCACCACTTGGTCAGCATCTCTAAACTGTGGACCAATAGTGTATAATTTCTTCCTCACATCAAATAAATTATCATATAGTAAGGAAAGGCCCAAATATTGGGATAAATTTATTATAATCAACCAATCTTCCTTTGCTTCACCAGGAGGAAAAACAGCTAAATTTGTTCTCTGTACTCGCCCTTCAGTATTTACATAAGTTGCATATTTTTCTGTGTATGCAGCTCCAGGTAGAATGACATCTGCTATATGCGCTCCCCTATCACCATGGTGGCCTTGATAAATTACAAATGTACTTTCTAACTTTGATATATCAATTTCATCTGCGCCAAGAAGATAAACTACTTCTATCTCACCACTTTCTGCCTGTTTTAGCATCTGATTAATGTCTTTTCCACCTTTGCTAGGAACGAATCCAATATCGAGTCCACCAACCCTTGCTGCAGCCTTATGCAGTACGTTAAAGCCATTCCAGTCATCTCTGATCGATCATTGTGAGAGGCAAATAATTCCCTCTTCCCTCGGTAACTATAATAAATGTTATTGCCATCCATACATATCCTTCCGTAAATAGTGCAATAATATCATTGATAAAATCAACTAGCTTATAAACGAACTGTTTTTCTAATGTATTTTGTTCTTTACACAAAAATATAGAGTTTAATTTTCGTTGAAAATATACCAG
>NZ_JBNRJY010000155.1:0-423 GCF_059414725.1 Wolbachia endosymbiont of Tuta absoluta | reverse complement strand
AAAATAATTTAAAAATACGATCGATCACTTGTAATTATTTCTCGATTTTGCATAACTTGCACGGGATTAAGTTGTGTTGCTGTCAATGTAAAACATGAAAAAGAATTCAATAACAAACGCATTTTAATTCGATTAAAATCTTTTAATGTTTTATAATCAGCGGTTTTTTCACATACTGTATACTTAAATAATAGTTACAGCCTTATTATACCTAATAAAGAGCTACAATTATGTCAACGTCTGTTTGTTTGTCTATTACTGTCACAGTTCCTTCTAACATAATAGGTAGCCAAGGGCAGTGCCCCGAAGAATATTGAAATTATGCTAAATAGTGCTGTGTATCATTGTGATCGATCTATATTCGATTTATTAGACAAACAAGATGCAGAAATAGATATAAACGCAGATAGAGATTTAGTTTGA
>NZ_JBNRJY010000154.1:0-1828 GCF_059414725.1 Wolbachia endosymbiont of Tuta absoluta | reverse complement strand
TGCTATTCTAAGCCGGCATCACACGGCAAATTTCTAAGATTAATAATAAAATTTGGATAAAAATTAAACAAATAATTAAAAATGTTGGTAGACTACTTCCTGTTCCTCTTAATAGAGTTATTAATAAATGTCCAGCAATTATATTGGCTGTTAACCGAACAGCTAAAGTTCCAGGACGAATAATATATAGTATCTTTATTGCTTATTTCTCGGGGCGCTAGTAAAAGATACAGTTTGTTTGGTCTAAGGAAGATTTTCTGAATGACCCTCTATGTTTGTCAGATGTGGCGTAAATAACTGTGATACGGCCGTTTATGCTCCGCAAGGGATATAGGCGTGTTATATATTATTATGTTCGGTGAACTACTAGCCTAGCCTAGCCTATCAATGTAGGAAGATATTCTAAAATATCTTTAGGAACTGGCTTGCGTCCAAAGCGCAGAGCTATCGTTACATTCTTTACGTATCATTTCAATACTAAGGCCGAACGCTCCCTCACGCGGTTTCCGGATCAGATTTTACAAAACACAAGATTGGAGCTACGTGACGCGGCCTGCGTTCAACCGCGTCGCGGATTCAACAACCCGCGGCGCGGGCGCGTGCCTGTTTTGCATAAATCAGTTTTGTATTCGTTCGTATCCCACACACAAAATAGACACACTTATATATACTGAATTCGGCATTTACCGCCTATGTTACTTTGAAAGCGAATATTTCTGATAAAGATAACACTTTAAATAAGAAAACAAGCACGTCATATAATTCGAACATTTTAATTTGAAATAGCATACAGCAGAGTAACGTAAGACTTTTCAAATATGAAATATAACCTCAAATAAAACACAGTCGCATTGGCAGACTTAAACTACGTGGGGGATTAATTTCTAATTAAATACTTGACTATTAAGTTCTAATTGAAATCCTTTCTGTAGGTACTAATTATGTTAATATGGTAATCAGTCTTTATAACTTTATGCTAGTCAGTAGGTACTCTTCTGGTTTCTATATTATTATTTCACACTTACTTATTCTTTTTTTGTTACAATAATCTAACAAATAAACAAAATAAGTTTTTAAACTACTTATATTTGAAATAAAATATTTTAAAATAAAAATCATTGGCAGGCGCTATTAAAACTTGAGCTTAATTACGCCTGCCTAGAGATTATTTACGCCTACCATATAAAACTAACTATAAAACAAAATTTTGGAAACAAATTGATGTAACTTTAACTTTTCATAAAAATGATATATAAACTAATCACAGCCAATAAGGAAGTAAATGCTTCTTTGTCGTCTTTTGTCAATCCGATGTATTCCTCATGATATCAATCCACAACATTTCAAATTTCTAACAAGTCTCTTTTATATTCTTAATAGATAGTATTCGCATCATTAAATAAAAGGCAAGTACTTTTTATTTTGTTTCTTAATCAGAGATTTAAAATTTTGAAAAGTGCCTTAGTTTAGCTCCAACAACTAAGCTGCTGAAAACAAAATTCGTTTGCCTACCACTTATATGACGTTTATGAAAAAAAACTGATTGTCATTGACAGATGAATGAATGAAGTTTTCTCCACAGATAGTTTTCTCTTTGGTTGCCTAGGCGGATTGTGCACGTGACTGTCATTGTTTATTTTAAATGGCTATAGACTAATGACCAAGACCATGCTGCCTCAATCTGTTTTTTTTTTCTACTATAAGCAAAGGATATTTACAGGGTAATCCTAACTTTGGAAGTTTTCACATCTTTTCAAAATATTTTTGAAACGATAGCATTAAAAGTTATGAAAATAAGTGTATCTTATTAAGCATCCCAAACACTTTA
>NZ_JBNRJY010000153.1:0-526 GCF_059414725.1 Wolbachia endosymbiont of Tuta absoluta | reverse complement strand
TTACAGTAATAAAATCAGCACCATGTTTATTCTTTTGCCTTTTTTTGATTTTTAAATTTCTTAATACTTATATCTAAAGTAATTTAAGAGAGCCAGCGCGTGACTAGTTCTTATTACTTGATCGATCTCGTGAAAGAATTTTCTAACGAATATGGTTAGACTCAATTTGCCTGGTACTTGCAGTTAAATAAAATTATAAATCATGATTTAAAACTGTGATTGATTTAAGTTACAAATTACCTATTATCCTAGTCTGGCGGTGAATGAGGCAGTTTCCCGTGTGATGCCGGCATCACCCCAAATCTACTCGTGTGTGTCGTAAAAAGGGACTTAGATATAAATTCGTCCAGGGAATAGGCAGCGCGGCCAGCGCGTTCCCTGCCAAAGCAATATCTTGCACTGCGCTCGCTAATCCGTTTGCCAATCGTGGTATAGCATAGCGCTGCTTAGACACTTTCCTTTATCCTCGTAACGCCCTACCTTTTAAAAGGTATGTAGTTTACTTTGAAGGCATCTGGGCTGCAAT
>NZ_JBNRJY010000152.1:0-933 GCF_059414725.1 Wolbachia endosymbiont of Tuta absoluta | reverse complement strand
CGTAATGTTCTCTTTTTAGGTTATGAATGTCTAACCTATATCCACAGATAAGACAAACCATTAAGTCCAAGGCCAGTTTTAAAATATCTAGGCCTAGTGTGTATACTTCTAAGCCAAATCTTCTACATGATTTTGATCGATCATCACGCGAAATCAGATGTAATGGCCAGATGGTGGCCAATCGGCTCTGAAGGCGACTTTTGAGAGGCCCGCATTGCAAGAAAGCGATTCGCCTATTTTGACGACCGATGTCGCGCAGAGGCAGTGCCACTTGTCTCGATTTCACGTTACTGACTAGAAGGACTAAAGGATACATACATACACATATCACGCCTATAATCCCATGCGGGGTAGGCAGAGCGTAAACGGCCGCAAAAATCGGACATATACGCCACGTCAACAAATATTTGAGGGTTATTCGGAAAATTGTGTATCGCCATGAAACAGGTTGTCAGCCCATCGCCTAAAATTGCACCCTTGAGTCCCTTAGTCGCCTCTTACGACTCCCACGGGAAAGAAATGGGGTGATACTATTCTAAAGGATAGTAGTAGTCACACGGCTAAAGGATAGTAGATGTTATAGTCTTTTTTAGGGCTGGACTCTACAATTTTAGTCCCGGGGCGCGGGGCTTTGAAATCTACACCTGGCTATAAGCTACACCCGAATATAATCTACACGTGACTATAGTTATAGTCTATTAAAGTCATGCAAGTCTTAAAAGTCCACGATTTCCGCGCGATTTCGCAGATTCCCTTGTATGTCATATTTTTTATTTCATTTTGACAGATACCGCGAAAAATGCGTAAAATCTTAGACAATTAAAGAGGCGACCATGTTCTGTCCTTGTCTAAGCCTAATTAACTGAAAGTAACAGTGCTATTTTAGTTAGAGATATTAGACGGTAACATGGTCGCCTCTTTAATTGTAGATCA
>NZ_JBNRJY010000151.1:0-735 GCF_059414725.1 Wolbachia endosymbiont of Tuta absoluta | reverse complement strand
GAAGAGGTTGAGCAGGTAAGATAGCGAATAAAAAAGTGATTTTGTGACAATTACGTTTATTAAATCAAAAAAAACCTACGTACTAACGAACATTATTTATAGTATAATTATGTATTAGCATAACACACAAAATAAACACATTTGTCATTAAAATATATCATAATTGTTATTTTTAAGGAAACATCAAATGAAATTCGAATCCCATAGACAATAGACTAAACTGTTCGCTAGTGCGAGGAAAAGAAACCTGGCATCATACGCAATGCATTTGAAAACTAAATCCTGTACTCCCGGTAACGGTGAGCCCCAAAGGTAGATAGATAAATATAATTTAGATAAATAAATATAATTTATCTATCATTTATTTATCAATTATTTATCTGATGCAATCTTTGGGACCCGCCATCACCGCATTGTGCAGCCAGAGATTTGTCCTTAGTTTACTGTAATGACAGGTTGACAACTCTTGAGCCGAATGTTTGTATATTATAAACCAAAGCATAATCAAAATTATCATGGGAACAGATATAGATAACAATAAAAATATTGATCGATCATATCGCCGGACTTTTGTGTTTCGGAGGGCACGTTAAACTTATAGTTTCTGACTGATGGTAAGTCTCCTGAGTACCACATATCATTCATCAGCTCATTTAATAAATGCTCTTTAGATGATAGATGTTCTATAATGGACTCATATTCGAAATCATATAGTTCTGATTTGGATTTTGGCTT
>NZ_JBNRJY010000150.1:0-2627 GCF_059414725.1 Wolbachia endosymbiont of Tuta absoluta | reverse complement strand
GATCACTTCTTGCAGGAACACGCTATAGAGGTGACTTCGAAGAGAGAATAAAATCTATAATAAAAGTAATTGAGGCAAAACCTGGCGCTATTCTTTTCATTGATGAAATACACACTATTATTGGAGCAGGTTCAACAAGTGGCAGCTTTCTTGATGCTGGCAATCTGCTCAAACCTGCACTTGCAAGAGGTGCGTTGCGTTGTATAGGTGCAACTACATATAGAGAATATAGCAATAGCTTTGAAAAGGATAAAGCATTAGCAAGGAGGTTTCAAAAAATTAATGTAAAAGAGTCTTCTATTAATGATACAGTAAAGATACTAGATGGTATAAAGCATTACTATGAAAGGTATCATGGAGTATATTACACGAAACATGCCATTAAATCTGCAGCTGAACTTTCACACAAGTATATTACTGGGCGAATATTACCTGATAAAGCAGTTGATGTTATAGATGAAGCAGGGGCATATTGTAAGTTACAAAAAAGCAGGCGAAAAATTATAAACAGTAGAGACATTAAGAGTACTATCGCTAGGATTACAAACGTACCTTGCGGGTTTGATGATATGCAAAGAGTAAAATCTTTGAAAGAAAATCTCAATAGGGCCATTTTTGGTCAAGAGCAAGCGATAGAGTTTCTCGTTAATTCTATTAAAATTGCTAAATCTGGTCTGAGAAGTTACAATAAACCCTTGGCAAAGTATCTTTTTGCAGGGCCAACTGGTGTAGGTAAGACTGAGCTTGCGAAGCAGCTAGCACAAAATATGGGTATGAACCTTATTCGGTTTGATATGTCTGAGTATATGGAACCTCACACAATATCTAGAATGATTGGTTCCCCTCCTGGATATGTGGGTTACGACCAAGGTGGATTGCTTACAGAATCTGTATCTAATAATCAATATAGCGTAGTACTTCTTGATGAAATTGAGAAAGCTCATAGTGATATTTATAATATATTACTACAAATCATGGATTATGGTTGTGTTACAGACACTTACGGACGTAAGGTTAATTTTTCCAATACGATTTTAATTATGACAACCAATGCAGGGGCATTTGAACGTAACAAAAGTTCTATTGGCTTTGGGTATAAAAACTTTAACATCAGTGACAGCGAAAAAGCAATGGAACGGGTTTTTAGCCCCGAATTTCGTAATCGTCTTGATGCAGTCATTTCCTTTTCTGATTTGGATGCGGATGTCATTTTGCACATTGTGGATAAATTTATTCAGGAATTAAAAAAACAACTTGTGCAAAAGGGTATAAGCTGCTCAGTGGAAGAAGAAGTAAAGTCTTATCTTGCGCAAACAGGTTATAGCAAAGAAATGGGAGCACGCCCAATAGAGAGGCTGATTGAAAAAGAGATAAAAAGTCATTTGGCTGAAGAAATACTGAATCGTCGATTAATTAAAGGAAAGAAATTAAGGATTTATATTGGTAAACACGGAATTGCTTTTGATATAGTTTAAATTCTTGCTTGAGTATTAAATTTGTAGTATAGTCACTATTTTTTAATGAGGCTATAGTGGCAAGTTTAACCAGAAATCAATATTACAGTAATCAAGATTTACGGAATTTATTTTCAAGGCTGGGAATAAAAGCGGAAGAAGTAATAAGCCAGGAGTTTGATGATGTACTTAAGTTAGTTGAGCGGCGCTTTAGAAGAGCTTCATTAAAATGTCACCCTGATAAAGTAGTAGGAGAGAAAGAGAAAAAAATAGCTGAAGAAAAGTTTAAAAAACTTAGTGCAGATAAAGATAAGCTAGAGAAATATCTTAACGACTTAAAAGCAGCTGGCATATCTATAACATTACAGCGAGAAGTGCAGGAAAAACAAAGGAGAATCAATGAGATTCTATTGCGTAGAGAGAAAGCTGTGAATAGAGCATGTTTATTTTTTATATTAGCAAATGTGGTACTTGGTCCGTCGCCTCAAGTCAAATATTGCTTATCACAACTTGCTAACAGTGGCAAAGTGCAAAATATTGCTTATAAATTTTATGCATTCAGCATTGGAGTTTGGCCATGGTTATTTATTATATCCTTTTGTAGTATTATCTATGCAGCAAGTAAACAAAGAGGCTCACAAGAAGGAAATCTAGATAGGTTAAATAGAAGATACAATCTACTTATTGCTGCTGATAATTATGTAATATGTATATCAGCAGCGTTTGCTGTATGCAGTTTAATGTCGGAAGTTGCACAAAATGGCTGGCCTGTTCAATATGGAACGATGCTAATAGCTAATTTAGCATTAGATTTATTACTTATTGCTTTACTTAGGACTTTTGTGAAAGCTTTTGAACTATATGGTGAATACTGTACCCAGTGTTTATATGAAGAAGATGCGGAATTTAGTTATAAAGAAAAATTTGCATGGTATGACTACAAATTAGTACTTATGCCGCTCGTTCTTCCTATTGTTAAAATGTATTTTGAAGATTTAGTTCAAGAAAAACCACAACAGCATACTACTGATCGATCCTAAATTAATTTCACACGGTGGTAAAATAGCGCATACTCAAGCTGAAGCAAATATGGGTGGAATAGTGGATAAAATTATTGGCATGTTTACAAAGTGAGAATAAGAACACATAAGCCAACTTGGCCTATGTACAATT
>NZ_JBNRJY010000149.1:0-838 GCF_059414725.1 Wolbachia endosymbiont of Tuta absoluta | reverse complement strand
CCACATTCGCCAACCATGATTGTAATATGCATGAGCTTTTTGTGTTCCTGCTTGAAAACGAGAACAAAATTCCGTAAAAGCGCCTTTTACAAATTTTTCTCCATAAGAATTAATAGAATCCCATTTAACGGCATATCCACTAATCACCACGTTCCCCGATTCATTTTTTCCAACTGAACGCATATTATCAACGGTGATTGGCATACGTCGACATTGAACATTTGGAATGTTTCGTGCGAATTTATTACGCAATTTAAGCATTTGGTTCATCTATTTTCGCTCCGTAGTTTCCTTTTTTCATACGTTCAGCCGTTGTCATATTGACTGGAACAAGTAAAAAATCTCCATCTGGAACAGGTGGATCACCTTCTTCCAAACGAACTTCATTTAATGTATTTTGACCACTCAAAATTCGATCTTTATTAGAAGTAATACGTTGCAAATAACTCGCTTTGAGTAGGTCCTTAGTCTTAAATTCAAATTGATAGTTGTCCCATTCAGTACGGTCCAGTAAATGAATGCGCATACTTTCTTCAATACGTTTCAAATAAGGACGTAAACCAAATTTTGAAAAGGCTTCAATAATTTCATAGATACCACTGCCCCAACCTGTAGAACTATCAGTTAAATAAACTAAAATCGGTGGAACACCAAAATAACGACATGCATCTTCAACAGATAATTTACGAATTTGAACTAATTCAAGATCGATCTTTCTGCTCTTGAGTTAGTTTTCCGTGTATTATTCCGACTCTATCTTAAAATGTCTTTTGTAGTTCCTGAAAGCGCATTTCTGCTGCGGCAATATTGAGTTCTTCGTTTTCTTCTAATAAAGATC
>NZ_JBNRJY010000148.1:0-281 GCF_059414725.1 Wolbachia endosymbiont of Tuta absoluta | reverse complement strand
CTCGGGGCTTGCCAGGTGAACCACCTGACCACCTGTAAACAACATTTGTTTGAAAATGAAAATGAAAATGAAAATGAAAATGAAAATGAAATAACTTTATTCAATGTAGGATAGCATTATCACTTATTGACGTCATGATCGATCATTTTTTCTAGCCAAATGTCCTCCAAGTTGAGCAATCCATGAAACAGCTTCTTTTATAGTAGGAGTTGCATTTGAACATGGTTTTCTATGTATTTTTACATATAGAACTTTCCATTCTTCTTTGGCTAATAAGGTAG
>NZ_JBNRJY010000147.1:0-1106 GCF_059414725.1 Wolbachia endosymbiont of Tuta absoluta | reverse complement strand
AAATAGATATCAATTCTTCCTAAGGGAAAATAGATATCAATTCTGAATATCTGTAAGGGGTGAGGGTTCTACTTCTCAGGGGCGGAGAGGGGGCCCCGTGAGGCTCATATACCTTTCCCGATACCATTCCAGCCTTTACTCTTGTCAGGAAATCCATGTACCTTCTTAAAGAACTGTTTGGGTTACTTATTTTCTACATTAAACACAACGTAATGGGTCCTACCAACTATCTAGACGATCGATCGTGCCCTATGGCGTACTCTGGGGGAGGCCTACGTCCAGAAGGGACTGCAACGGGTTGCTTTATGTATGTATGTGTGTAGGTAAAGGTCAAAGTCACTAATATTCTACCGATAGGAGGATAGGCGCTTACTTTGCTGCTACTTTTAGGATCGATCTTGTAAACTAAAGGGAGATTGCTAACCGGATGAAATTGGTCGTTAACATGGAATTAAGTCTATAATAGCTTTATACCCATTACTTCTTTTTGTGTGTGACACCGAGTCCTTCAACGACCCGACGAACCCTGGAGTCAGTTACAATACTCACACGGAGGTGGCACGGCCTAGCGAGCACATTTCTCGACTACCCCAGCGCGGGATTAGCTCACCGTAGTCCAGACCTACAGACGCTCCATCTATAGCTTGGATTCATGATCGATCAAAATCTTTTAATACCCTGATATATTAGAGGTATGTTCCTTGGGGAAAGTTGTTACTTTCATCCTGTGTTTTCGGTATCGGTCACTGGTAAAATTTCACTCTATAATTTATTATTGCTACGCTTACAATTTGCCATGCCCTTTCTTATCAGCTTGATGTATATTTTGAATTAATTTGTTTTATCTTAGCATTTTGTCGAAGCTTTCGATTTTTTTCTCAATCATGTGTTTGTAATACTAAATTAAATACATTTATTCTGTGGTAAATGTATAAAGCGCTTCTTTACCTTCTATCGCTAGGATCGATCTGTTTAGGTGGGAAATCATGTTTGTTGTAATATTGAATATAACCAATATCAACTCCATCACAATTAATAATGAATGCGTGCATTGGTTTTTCAATAATTTGTGTCTTAAATTTCAAACGTTTGAATCCTTTAACGTA
>NZ_JBNRJY010000146.1:0-4821 GCF_059414725.1 Wolbachia endosymbiont of Tuta absoluta | reverse complement strand
GATAAATCCCATGTCTAGTATTTTTTCAATATTATTTAATCTATTTTCCCTAAGCGTAGTGCTTATCTTTTCAGCTTTTATGAGGTTGCCATCTTTTCCACATAGTCCAATAGCTGAACCACCAGCAGAATTTATATGCTGAACAATTTTTTTATTAATTGAACCACACAGTGCCATTTCAATGATTTTCATAGTGCTTTTGTCTGTAAGTCTGACACCATTTATAAACTTATCATTCATATCTAGCATTTTTAACACTAAGTTAATTTCATATTCTCCGTCATGAACTACTACCGGATTTATACCAAGCTGTTTCAACAGAACAACATTATGCGCAAAAGCACTAAGCAGCGTTTCATCTGAGATTATTACACTGCTGCATTTGATGATAAAAGTTTCGCCTACAAATTTAGGTATGTTAGACAGAACTTCAAATAATATTTCTGTTTTTTCCTTCAATGGCATCTTACCATTTAAAGATTCATCACTTTTCATTTTTTTATCTTGTAAATTTGAAAAACTCATCTCTTACCTTGGTGATTTTATGCTTAACACGAATGCTTATTTGATGAATTGATACATGTTCATTATTAACCCACTTTTGAGTATTTTCTAGAATAGCATTTAGACTTTCCTGATTCACTTTATCTATTTTTGTTAGCACAATATTAAAGTTAATATTATTACATATTAACCAATAAACAAAGTCTTTGTCTATTTCTTTTAATCCTACCTTGCTATCTATAAGCACAAACACTCTTTTTAGATTTCTCCTGTGAATTAGATAGTACTCAATTAGGTTTAAGTATTGTACTGCTTCTTCCTTGCTTGCACAAGAATAGCCATAACCCGGTAGGTCGACAATCCTAAACTTATCATTGTACATAGAGTAAAAATTTATTTGTCTAGTGCATCCAGGTTTAGAAGAAACTCTTGCAGCTTTTTTGCTGTTTATCAGCAAGTTGATTAAACTTGATTTTCCTACGTTTGATCTACCAGCAAATGCAATCTCTGGAGCCGACTCATCTGGTAATGATTTTTTGTCTGAAGCTCCAAATATGAAGCTGCAGATTGATGTTATCTGTTTTGCCATTATACTTAGGTAGAAATATTCGAGACAATTATAGTGTTATTGCTTGATATAAGAAATTTTTTATTTCAGTATATATTACTTACTTAAACAGCTGAAAACTAGACCTGTACTATATGGATATAGAGAATAATTTACAAGACTTAAAAAAAAAGTTTTCTGATGTAGAGAGAAATCTGGAAAACCCTACCAATTTGAGTCAAAAAGAATTCGTTAGTTTTTCAAAGGAATACTCTGAACTCAGACCAATTATCGAGATAATCGATGAATATAATATATTAAAAGAGGAAATTTCAGATTTAGAAGAAATCATGAAAGATGAGAACAGCGATGGTGATATAAAAGAGTTAGCAAAAGAAGAACTTCTTGAGAAGCAAAAGATAGTATTACCGAAAGTAAAAGCAAAACTAAAGTTGGCATTATTACCCAAAGATGAAGATGACTCAAGAAATGCAATATTAGAAATTAGAGCAGGCACAGGCGGAGAAGAAGCAGCATTATTTGCAGCGATGTTATTTCGTATGTATCAAAAATATGCAGAAAGAAGAAATTGGAAGTTTGAGCCAATAAGTATTTCTAATACAGGTATAGGTGGCTATAAGGAAGCTTCTGCACTCATTAATGGAACAGAAGTTTTTGCAAGACTGAAATTTGAGTCAGGGGTGCACAGAGTACAAAGAGTGCCAGAAACTGAATCCTCAGGAAGATTGCACACTTCCGCAGCTACTGTTGCAATATTACCTGAAGTAGAAGAGGTTGACTTTGAAATAGAAGAAAAAGATTTACGCATAGATGTTTATAGATCCAGTGGTCCTGGAGGGCAATCAGTGAATACAACTGACAGCGCAGTAAGGGTCACCCACTTGCCAACAGGGATAGTTGTAATACAGCAAGATGAAAAATCGCAGCACAAAAATAAGGCTAAAGCGCTCAAAGTGTTGAGAGCAAGGCTATACGAAATTGAAAGACAAAAAAAAGAAATGGAAAGGTCAACAATGAGGAAAAGCCAAATTGGTTCTGGAGATCGCTCTGAACGTATAAGAACTTATAACTTTCCACAATCAAGAATAACAGATCATAGAATTAATCTCACTTCACATCGACTAGAACAGATTATAAAAGAAGGTGAACTAGATGAATTTATTGAGGCATTGATTTCACGAAATGAAGCAGAAAGGTTGACTGGAGGGGGTAATGTTACTTTTTGATGGAAATTTGAAACAAAGCATAGGTATCAGGTTAAAAAGAAGTAAAGTTAGTTGTTCATAAGGTTGACAATTATTTAAATTTATACTATAATTAGCAGCTCTATAACTTACAGAAACCATGGAAGTTGACTTTAATCAATATGTTAATAGTAACACCTTAGAGTTAAATAATCTATATGTATATATGGAAAAGCTAGTAAACTTTTTACAGAAAAAGCAAAATATTACAAGCTTGACTTTATCTAATTGTTATATTGATGCTCAGTGCGGAGAAGTTTTAAATGAAGCATTAGAGAATATTAATCTTCCAAATATTACTGAGTGTAAATTAACTTCTAGCATTATTGGCGCAGAAGGCTCAATAGCAATCACTAAATTGTTAAAGAATGGTAACTTTCCAAATCTTATTAAACTTGATTTAATTTCTAATGATATTGATGTTGAAAGTGGAATAATATTAATGAGTGCGCTAAGGGGTAGTAGTTTTTCAAATATTAAAGAATTTAATTTACTTTATGACAACGTCTGCAACGAAGGCATAGCAGCATTACGTGAATCATAGAACAACAATATGCTTCCAAATCTTATTAAGTTTAGTTTTCCCTTTAGTATTACTAATGATAACAAAGATATGGAAATGTCAAACGAATACCTATTCGGTTAATAGCATCATATAGAAAAAGGCAAGTTACATTTATTTGTTGCTGCTCATAGAACATCCAAATTCAACTATAGACCTGCTAAAAGGTGTAGGAAATCTTACTGCTATTGACATTATTGCGAAAATTCCATCAATTGATAACTTCCTATTCTGTGTAAAAAAATAAGAAAGGAGAGGAAAAAAAGGATTAGTTTCTTTTATGATTATCCAAGAAGTCTAGTCTAAATTCAAGTTTTGTGAATAGGCCTAGCGCTTAAATTTTTGATTAAAAAGGGACAAGTTTAGTAAAAAATAATGATATTATAAGTGGAACATAAAATAGTCCCACTGCAGTACTAATTAGGAGCAATAAAGTAGCTTTATCTGGTTGGTAATTTAAAATATTAGCAAGTATTATACTGGATCCAGAAATTGGAATAATAGCCAGTAACATCAGTGCTTTATAGATGCTTTCATCATATATACCTGTAACATGCTTGTCTAGTAAGACAATTCCCAAAACAAATAACGGCCAGAATATGTACTTTGCTACAATAGTGGTCAAAGCAAGCTTCCAATCTACTTTAAAATTTGTAATTTGTGCAATACTTATTCCAAGCAGCACCATTCCTAATGTGATAAATGTACTTCTGATATTTATCATAACATCCGTCAAAAAAGTGGGTATTTGTATATCATATATACTTAAAAAGAAGCCTAGAATCATCGCATATAATGAAGGAAGTTTGAGTAACTTTAATATGCATTCTTTTGCAGTATAGATACCATTTGCAGCTATATAAAATCCCAAGCTATTTTCAAATAGTGCCATTCCTATGTAACAGACAACATACACAGACACTGAATCTTCATCAAATAAAGCCATGGCAATCGGTAGACCAAAATAACCCATGCTTGTGCTGCCCGAGCTAAACGCTAATATGTTTCTCGTGTTGTCCTTAAATAAAAAAGAAGAAAGATAATACACTGATAAGGACATAGTACTACCTATAAACCATATCAAAATCGGCAGAGAAATTACTTTTAAATTAACTTCTGTATGAGATACTCCGTATAAAATCACTATTGGATTAGCTATATAAAAGAGTATTTGAGATATAGTATTTCTATCAATTTTAAGATATCTTCCTGCTAAGTAACCAATAAGTATTGTAATGTAAATAGGTAATATTTTGAGGAAAAGAGTGAAGAACATACTAGCCTATTGTGATATCTTTGCTGATAAAGTGATATTAGATTTTAAGGTATTGTAAAAGCAAGTAAAATTTATTTTCCAATTAATCAAGTTCATAGTTAGTTAAAAAAGATTCACTGAGTGCCAAAATTTGTTCTTATATAGGACTTAATAATGATATTTTTATGACTAAATTATGTTAAGTTTGTATAAAGCTCCTTGTATATTTTTATAAGCCACTTTTAGTAATTTAGGTAGATTGTTGAAAAAACACTCATCTTGAATGGTTCTCAGGAATTCTTGCCTTAATCATTAAAATCGCACTATTACTTTCCATAATTTTTTTAAAGCCAACTTTTTCGTAAACACGGATTGCACAAACATTTGCTATACCTGGGTCAACAAAGGCATTCTCATAAACTTTAAAGACAAATTTGTTTAAAAATATATTCAAAGCTTGTGAACCAACTCCTTTACCTACATAATTCAGCTCTCCGATATACCAGTCTATAGCAGCACAACTTTCTGGAAGTTCTAAAGTGTTATAGATCTGTTTAGGTGGGAAATCATGTTTGTTGTAATATTGAATATAACCAATATCAACTCCATCACAATTAATAATGAATGCGTGCATTGGTTTTTCAATAATTTGTGTCTTAAATTTCAAACGTTTGAATCCTTTAACGTA
>NZ_JBNRJY010000145.1:0-3886 GCF_059414725.1 Wolbachia endosymbiont of Tuta absoluta | reverse complement strand
GATCCATCAGTAACACGTAATAATATTAAACTCTTTTTTAAAACCTCTGTTACTGGGTTATTTTTTGCTACTATATCAAAGTCTGGCGTCATTCATCTAAAATATTTATGACAGATTCTTTCGATATTTTCTGAATTTTAGGAAGCTTAATTCTTAATCCAGCGGGCAAAAAGCTTGCGTATTCTGCAAGGCCTGGATTTTCAAGCAATACTTCCTCCACTGCTCCACTACTGTATCCATAATGTTTCCAGCAAATGTAATCCAACATTTCGTTTTCTTTCGTGTAATAATAAATCACTTACTGTAACTTTTTAACTTCAAAATAAACTCAACTTTTCTCGGTTTTCCATCAGGAAAAAATAATATCTGCTTTTCTTCTACATTAGTAATGACAAAATTTCCAAATACACTTCCTGAATTATCAACTAGAACGTGTGGTTCTTGAGTGTTACGTATATTTTTTAGCTGTTCTAAGCCATTACTCTGATAACGTGAATAAATCACTCCTGTTAAATCAATACATTCAATTCCTGAACCAATGTTTTGTAGCGACGTTTTTTCAATACATTCAATTGTATACCACCTTTTTTCTTTACTGTATCTTAGGCTTATTGGTTCAAGCTTACATTTTCCAAGCAACATCAATGTAACTCTTCAACTATATCAAAAAGTGCCCCACGTGCTTGTTCTCTAAATCGTTCTATTACTGCATCAGCAACGCTGCGGACATCTTCAGACTTAATGTTGATATTAAACGTTTGATAGAATGCTTGGTTATATACTTTAGATTCCCTATTTTCATATCTACTTTTCTTGAATGCTTTCTCAATTTCTTCTTGTTCTATAGCTCTTTTTTCTTCTATAACACCTTTAACTTTAAAACTCTCAAAATTGCCTTTACTATTTTCTGAAAATTGTTTAATAGCACTATTACTTGTCAATGGGTTTCCGTTACTGAAAATGCTATTTTTAGAAAGCTTATTAACAAAATTTCCATTATTTTCAAATTTTCTAATCGGGTTATTCTCAGCAAATATGCTACTAACTGTATTTCCCATCCATGAAAAAGCTTTTCCTATAGGTTCAATGAGTGATTTCCAAAAGCTAGAGAAAAAGTCTTTCACTTTTTGCCAGTTAGTTAGAACATAAGCTGCACCAGAAACAAGACTCGCTATTAAAAGTCCAATTGGGTTAGTCATTACAGCTAGTGTTATTGCTCTTAGCCCTGTTATTACTGCAGGGAAAACTATAGCTGATAAAAATGAAAATGTTGCCAATATCGTTGCTTTAAGACCAAAAATTGTACTTCCTAATAAAGTAATTCCATAGCCTACTCCCACTACTAAGACTTTCAAACTTATCAAAGCTGCTAAAGTACTCATGATTACTGTAGTTAAAGTTGGATATTTTTCTGCAAAAGAAGCTATACGCTCTGTTATTGCTTTCAAACTTCCAGCTACATAATTTAAAGTAGGCAACATCACTGACCCTAGATTCATTCCAGCTTCAAATACTGCATTTTTAAGTAATTGTAATTTATTAGCTGTAGTGTTTGCCCGATTTTCAAATTCTTTCTGCATTGAGGAGCGGTACTTTCCTTTATCAGCTACCTGTTCAATAGCTTTCTTATAAATGTCTAAGCTTCCTACTAAAAGAGCAATGTCATCTTGAAACCCAGCGCCAAATAGATTCATAAGAATACCGGCACGCTCTTGATCGTCTATTCTTTTTAAAGTTTCAAGGAATTGTAATATTGCCTCTTGAGGATTTTTTTTAATGGTTTGTTCGAGCTCTTCTATACTTGTTCCCATCTCATCTAATGCATCGTGAAATTCAGGACTTTGCTCTCTTGCAGTCTGTAGTTTACTAAGAAAGTTATTTATAGCAGTTGCTGCTTTTTCAGGTTGTTTACCTAAACTTATGAACGTACTTGCTAAGCTACTTGCTTGATCAACTTCTAAACCAAACTGTTTAGCATTACCACCAATTCTATTTAATGTAAGAACCACTTCTTGTGCTTTAGCAGCGGTATTGTCTGAGAGATGGTTTATTATGTTACCTACATTTTCCATACCATCAACTTTAATTCCATAGACGTTGGATATTTTCGCAATAGCATTACCAGCTTCTTCTGCCGACATATCAAACGCTGTGGTCATTTTGGCAACTACTGTTGTAAACTTAATAAGATCATTTTTGTCAATACCAAGTTGACCACCACTTGCAGCTATTTGTGCTAATTCTGCAGCTGACAAGGGTATCTCCCGAGATAATTTCTTTAACTCTTTAGCAAACTTTAATGCTTCATCTTTAGTGTCATTTTGCACAAATTTTACTACTTTCTTTACATCAGCCATAGCCGATTCAAAATCAACAGCAACTTTAATTGGCGCTGCAAGCGTTAGCCCTAGCCCAATAGTCTCTATAATTTGTGACTTAAAATGTGCTTTGCTTGCTAAAAAACTTTGGTGACTACGTATTGCAGACCCAAGCTTACCATACTTACCTTTTAGCACTTCAATAGAAGAACCAAGTTTATATTGATCACTTACTAATGACTTAATATTTCTTCCACTTTTTCTTACTGCTTCATTAAATGAATGCAAAGCATCTCTCTTTTTCAAATATGCTTCTTTTGCTTTTATTGCGGAGGTTTTGGCCTTGTCAAATTCTGCTTTTAAGGTTTTGCTCGGTTTCTCTATTGCCTTCATTTGTTTAGCTAAAGATTTTACTTGATCTTCAAAGCCCTTCCACGACCTCCTGCTAGTCAAAACATCATGACCCAACTGCTTAAATTTTGATACTGATTTTAAAGATGAGTCAAGCTTCCTTATGTTCTCACCAAGATAAGTAAGTTGATTACTACTGCCCTTTATTACAGTATTAAAACTGCCATCTAAAACAGCTCCGATTTTTATAGATAACGTTGACATTTAAGCTCCCTTGCTAATTTGCTCCATGAAATAAATTCACTAATCTCCATATCAAGAATGTGCTCAACTCCACCACCTATGATAGAGCCAAGCACTAGTATTTCTGATCTCAAGTTTTTTGGATAATCGGTGAAAAAAAATCCTTTAATACCTCTTGCACTTTTACATAATCAGCAATATCTAATTCTTCAATTGCTTCTTTTGCAACTGATGTCAGATTGGCAGTCAAAGTTACTTCCTTATTTAGGTCACTACCACTAATGCGTTCTATTGCCAAATAGTCTCTAACTTTTGGACGTCTAACGGTAAGTTCTGAAACAGAAATTCCATCAACTGTAATTGGGTTGTTTAGTGTTATAGTTTGCATAAAATTCTCCTATAAAAAATAAAATCTTGTAAAACATTTATAACTATTTGATCAACATCTAAAAAATATAATTCTAAAAATCTTCATATTCCAAGTACCGTCTGAAGTAGTGCCATCTGATCAACACCGTTAATCTTACGGATCATATTTTCAGCATCGATCTCTATTAATTCATTACCACCTATAGTAAGTTTATAATAATGCGCAGCTACAGTGCATTTGAGAGTGGCTTTTTCAGCAGGTTTCCAGCTACCAAAATCAAATTCTTTAAAAATGCCTCTTAAATTGATTATTACTCCTTCAATATCATTGCTACCACTACCTTGCATTCCACCACGGAGCGTCAAAGCTACTGAATTCCCATTTATCAGCCCAAATAGCCGAAAGAGCTCTGTATCGTATTCAGCAAAAGTGAAATCTGCTTCAATCTTTTCCATGCCCATATCAATACTTACTATTACCCACAAATATAAATGGACATAAAAATAAAGTATTACAACATTAAAGTTTGCAAACATTGAGGGTAAAAAATGGCAAACAGGAATAATGAATGGGCTGAAAATGAATTTGGAGATGCTGTACTTGG
>NZ_JBNRJY010000144.1:0-519 GCF_059414725.1 Wolbachia endosymbiont of Tuta absoluta | reverse complement strand
TACATCTCTTGCAGGGTAGGCAGAGCGTGAACGGCCCTAATACATGGACATTTACGTCACGTCTGACAAACATTTGAGGGTCATTCAGAAGATTGTTTATCACTAAAGTGATAGGTTGACAGCCCATCTCCTGAAATTGCAATACACATGTAACCATCGAGTCCCTTCACCGCCTCTTAATGAAATGGGCCGATGCTATTCTAAGCAGGCATCACACGGCATACGCCATTATTCTAAGGTAAAAGGTGCGTAGATCTAGACAAGAAGAGTAATTTGTGGCAAAAACAAAATACATCAAAGAAACGAAATAACATGACACTGATTGTTCTATTTACTGACAGACATATTTTTGACGCATCCGTCTGTCAGATGAAAGGTTTTTTTTTTTTCCCTTGAAGTCATTGAACATACTGTCTTTTCCGGATATGAATGGTGTTTTAAATGCAGTTGCAAAGTCGTAACAAGCCTCTGCAGCTCTCTTTAGTTGCCACAATCTTTCTGGATTATAAGCATCACACC
>NZ_JBNRJY010000143.1:0-1023 GCF_059414725.1 Wolbachia endosymbiont of Tuta absoluta | reverse complement strand
AAAAAACTCAGGTATATATTGGCAGATTACATAAAATTATAGCGGCTGCATGTCTTTTTTATTTTTTCTACATTCAGCCAAAACGCGCTTTAAATAAGCGTTAGCACATTATTACAATGCCGATTTACATTATTATAGGGTTAAAACTCACTACTGGGGGATTCTTTTGCCTTTTTTTGCTTGGTAAATTTCTTAATATTTTTGATTGGTTAGGAGTTCTATAGAGATGTCATTTCAGTGCTTCTTATTACCTGTTCTGGATCCCAGTGTCAGCTACTTGGATGACACTGAAGGGGTTACTCGAATGACAAGAATAAGGAGTACTGGGATGACAAGAAAGCACTGGTTTCATATGCACCTGATAAAAAAGATGATGTCATGCAAGTAGCTGACACTGGCATCCAGTTTTTTTGTGCAATTCCGTCAAAAAAAGCGCTTTCGTGTTTACCAACTTAGTTAGATTCCAGTGTCAAGCTACTCGGATGACACCAAAGAGGCTATTTGAATCTAATTTACTATTCACAATCCCGGTTATTAGCTTATTTGAGTTGACTTTTCATCATAATTATGTAATAATTAAACATATTGTTTAATATTGAAGGTAGAATTATGACAGGAGGATATGAGTCACTGGAAAAAGTACTAAAGACGATTGAGGCTGAGAAAGATTTAAATCTCAATAATATAATTGAGAAAATAAAAACAGAACTAGAGGAACATGATCAAGGTCTATATAAAAATTGGGAGGAAGGTAAATTTGATGTAAATTATGTATTTTCTCTCTTCTTCTGTGAGTGTACGTTATTAACGATAGCTGCTGAGAATGGTTACACAAATATAGTAAATGTTTTACTAGAAAAAGAAGTAGTTGTTGATGAGAGAGATCATTCGGGTAATACTGTTTTGCATTTAGCTGCTAAGAATGGTCACGTAGATGTAGTAAAGGTTTTACTCGAAAAAGGAGCAAATGTTGATGAGAAAGGTTGGCGTGATGCGACTCCTTTGCATTTCGCTGCTAGGAAT
>NZ_JBNRJY010000142.1:0-1648 GCF_059414725.1 Wolbachia endosymbiont of Tuta absoluta | reverse complement strand
TTAATTATTGTCCTTTCAGCTATTTTCCCTTCTTTTATAAGCTGTTTCCATTTTGCTTTAAATACAGGAAGTGCATCATCACTTATATCATCTACTTTCATAAGGGACTCTAGCCGATCGATCGTTGGTGGGAATCTGCTGAAAATGCCTCATTGTATTTGGATAATTTCAGTAAAGCAGGTTTTAGCGAAGTCACTGATTTGCAATATGGTGACGTCATGTTATGTCGAGTAGGACGAACTGAACATGTCAATCATGCGGTGATTTGGCTAGGGGATAATGGTGCATTGAAATCAGAGCAAACAGAGCCTTGCGTTGGGTCTACATTGATTTTACATCATCCATATAACCGAAAATCAGTGCGAGAAGTGTTTGGTCAACAATGGCAAGAGCGTGTTGCCATCATAGTGAGACACAGAGATGTTAAAAACGATTAAGCTCTATGGTGTGCTGGGTCAAAAGTTTGGTCATCAATTTAAGCTTGATGTTGCAAGTCCACGTGAAGCAATACGAGCTTTATCTGCCCAGATTGATGGATTTGAAAACTTTATGCTTGGTGCACATGAACGTGGTTTAGCTTTTGCGATTTTTACAGATCGATCCTGACAAAAACTTTCATGGTATTTTTCTTCTTTTACCCACAAATATCCATCACTATCAGGGAAAAGATTAGCAGCAGCTTCAGGTGGATGCTGTTGTGTAATCAATCCTGGGCTTTCAGATGTATCTGGGGCAAATGCAGCAATGTAAACTAAGCCTACGACTTTTTCATTATTGCCAGCTTCTGTAATCACAGCCCCTCCATAGGAATGTCCTACAAGCAATACTGGACCTTCAATCTGATTAATCATTTTATGGGTTCTTTCCACATCGTCAGCTAAAGACGTTAATGGAATTTCGACAGCTTTAACTTTTAAATTTTTTTGAATTAATAATGGAATCACATGTTGCCAATGTAATGAGTTTCCCCAAAAACCATGGACCAATACAATTGTAGGTTGTGTCATTTTTCTGCTCGCTTTGATGGAAAAGTATTTTTTATTTAATGACAATATCTGAGCATTTTTAGTGGATATATTGTGATTTTGTATTTTTATTAAACAATGCAAGCTTAGTGCTTGAATCATTGATTGATTTAAAAAGTATCATCTTGTTTAAAAGATATTTTTGTTTCTAACATCTTTGATTAAGAGGAGGATTAGAATGCGTTTAGCTGTTTATCCGTCATTTAATACTTTGCTTACTTTTACCTAAGCTGGACATGAATCAAAGCGATACTTTTAGTGGCTGATGCAATATGAATTTTACATCAGCCACAGCGATTAAAAACTGCTATTCGGTTGTTTTAAAAACTCAATTTCTTCAGCAGTTGAGGTTCTTCCCAAAATTTGATTACGATGTGGGTAACGTCCAAAACGGTCAATAATCAGTTTATGCTTTTTCTCGAAGTCCAAATTGATTGGATTACCCAACGTTTCAAAAAGCTGTAAAGCCTGAGCATGAATGATTTTCGATTCACTGTGCATAAATGGCATATATAAGAATGAACGTTGTTCAGGCTTTAACGCTTGATCGATCATGTTGATACCCTGTTTATCGAGGGGAAAGTCACAGATGCAGATGGCAACATTATTGAAGGTGCTAAAGT
>NZ_JBNRJY010000141.1:0-1324 GCF_059414725.1 Wolbachia endosymbiont of Tuta absoluta | reverse complement strand
CTGCGCGCCGTCTCGGGTGTCCGGCCAGCCTCAAGCCAGCGCCGTGGTCACCCTTACCTCCCCCACCAACAACTTGTGCACCGGGCAGGCTTCTGCAATCTGCTTGAGCCGGCTGCGCTGCTCTTCGCTCAAATCACCTTCCAGCTGAATGCTGCGCACGATGTCGTTGCCCGATGCGGCGCCGCCATCGGGGTTCAGCGCCAGCTCCACCTTCACGCCCGTCAGCGGCCAGGCCTTGCGCTGTGCATACATCTGCACCGTAATCGTCGTGCAGGCACCCAGGGCCGACAGCAGCAGCTGCATGGGGCTGGGGGCCGTGTCACCACCGCCAGCGGCCTGTGGCTCATCGCCATACCATGCATGGCCTTGGGGGTTGTGCAGATCGATCCCAGTACTGGGATTACAAGAAAGAGCTACTGGAACGACATCATTATAAAGTGAACCAGTGTCTGGGGATGGGATGACATCTTCTTGACAGATAATGTTCGTGCAGTAAGCACTAGGATGATACCATCTGTTGTACCTGCAAATTGCAATCTTCGTAAACGTATCTGTGAGATGGAAAAAATTCAAATTATAAATGAGTTGTATGATAGTATTTATGCAGCATTAAAAGCAAACTCTGATTTAAAGAAATATGTTACTAACATCTATGATTACCTGCCTAAGCAGGTTACTATTCCTTATCTGAGATTGCGCATAGTAAATTATGTTAACCTGCATATGCTATCTAATTTTGCTACAAAAGTAAGATTTTCATGCGACATATATACTTATCATATAAGCAGCATGCTTGCTGCTATAAAGCATGTTGGCTTGGTGGTAAAGAGCATTAGTAGTGAGACCATTTTGGAAAGTAATTGTGTTATAAATCAGCATGATGAAGTTTTACATTCAACAATTAATTTTGATATTTTAATACAAGGAGGTAGCGATGAGCAAATTACAGCTGAAAATTAAAGGTCATGACAATAATTTTGTTGTGCTGAATAATATACGAAACTTAAGGTTTACTTTGCGTAATAACAAAGAGGAGATGAAAGATATTTCCTCTTTTGGCTGGAGAAAAGTGCTTGATTGTGCTGGAAGTAGAAAGATTACAATAAAAATTAATGGCATTTTAAATTCAGTATTGGCTGATGAATTATTGCGTAATTCTGCAATGTTAAACTCTAATAATGATTATGAGATTAGTTTTAATGCTAAGGAGAAGATAAAACTCAGGTGTTCGGTTGAATTGTATGAGAGATATTATGATCGATCTATGATTGCGAACGTTTGCAGTAAAGCAAACCGCAGTGAAGCGGTAATTTGTACTCGTATT
>NZ_JBNRJY010000140.1:0-347 GCF_059414725.1 Wolbachia endosymbiont of Tuta absoluta | reverse complement strand
ATATTCTAAAAACAATCGTGTGTATACTTAAGTTTATGCGAGGATAAATTCTAAATAACTATACTTGATTGGAAATTAAATCCAAAACCGTTACTTCGTAGTAACAAAGACTCTACTTGTCTAAAATTCGGAACATTGACATTTTAATAGGGTATTTGTAGTCAGAAGACATTAAAATAATTGCTTAACAGAATGACAGCTTTGCAATAACATCGAGAGTCGTAAGACGTAAAGCCTGATTTTGTTATTTATGTATGATCGATCAACTATGACATGACAATATTGTTGTTATATCTTACGTTACATGTCTGTGCAAACTTACAAATTATCTAATGTTAAAATTACTT